>JAQGMU010000305.1 GCA_028292195.1 Ramlibacter sp.
CACGTTGTTGCCGGCCAGGATGTACTGCAGCATCTGCTCGTCGGGCTCGATCATTTCGCTCACCACCGTGCGGCCCGCCAGGCCCCACAGTTCCGGCAGCGGCCCGCGGCAGCGGGGACAGCCGCGAACATCGCGCAGCCGCAGGCGCCCGGGTTCCAACCCGTACAGGTCGTGGATCAGCGCGAAATAGCGCTGGTGCTGGACCAACTCCGCACCGCCCAGGTCGCAGGCCGCCGCGTGGTCGGTCGGTGACTTCGCGCAATGCGGACAGTTCGTGGGCAGCAGCGCCTGGTAAACCAGCAGCTTCAGGATGTCCGGCGTGGCCAGCACCTCGCGCGGCATGCCGATGGCGGGGGAGGCGAAGCGGTCGATGACGCCGAGCGCGCCCTTGGCGTGGGTGGTGGTGTAGACGCTGTGTCCGGACTCGACGATCTGGCGCGCCAGCAGGCCGGTGGTGGTGTCGCGGATTTCCCCGAGCAGCAGCACGTCCAGCGCTGAGCGGAAGATCGCGCGCGTTGCGGCGAGGAAGGCGGGGTCGACCTGGTCCGAACCGAGGTCGCGGGTCACGGTCTTCTGGTGCATCCGCGGGATCTCCAGCTCCACCGGGTCCTCGATCGAGATCATCTTGAGGTCCGGCGGCAGCATGGTCAGCAACTGCGCGAGCGAGGTCGACTTGCCCGAGCCCACCACCCCGGAGAACACCACCATGCCGCCTTCGGAGCGGATCACCCGGCGCAGGATCTCCAGTTGCGAGGCCGGATAGCCGGCGCTTTCCAGTGAGCGGATGCGAGCGGCGTCGCCCAGGCGCTGCAGCCGCAGGGTGACCACCGTGCCCTTGTCGTTGGCCATGCCGCTCCAGCGCAGCCGCACCCGCGCAGCGTTCGGAATGGCGGCCGAGCGTGGCAGCTCCAGTTCGATCTTGGCTTGCTGCTCGCTGCGGATCTCGAACTGCGCCGAGGCGCCGCCGCTGGAGCGTTGCCAGGCGATTCCCAGCATCTGGATCACCGTGTCGGTCGGCAACTCGAACACGGCGGGGCGGACGTACTTGCCGCCGATCTTGAAGGCCACCTGGCTGCGCGGCTGGTCCTGCAGCACGCAGAAGTCGATGTCATCCGCGCCGTGCACATAGCTCCAGCAGACGATGTCAGTGAAGCTGGCCAGCAGCGCATTCTTCAACGGATCCCGCGCGATGCTGCGCTGGGTGGCCAGGGGGCCGGCGGCGAGATGCCCTTGCGACAGCGCCGTCACCAGCTGCGGCTGGGTCCAGCAGCCTTGTGGCCCGCTGTCGGCGAGGCGGAAAGCGTGCGCGTGCAGCACCGATTCGACGACGGCGCTCAAGTCGTCGACGGACACGCGCTGCCGGTCCACAAACAGCAGGCACTCACGGCTGCCCGGGGCGAGTTGCGCGATCGCGACCCGGGAATAGAAGTGCTGGCCGAGATCGACCTCGGCGTTGATGATGGCGTGGAACTGGAGGTGGGCCAGCTGCGCATGGGTCTCGATGACCGCCGTCTGGAAACGCACCCCGGCGAACAGTTCGGTGTCCGGTGCTTGCGGCGTGCTGTCTTGCGCAGCTTGATCGGTCGCTTGTTGCATCCCTTGCTGCGCTGTTTGCTGCCCTGGCCTCGCAACGGCCGGTGCACTGCCACGTAGTCCGGCCGGCAGGCAGCTGGCCAAGGTCGTTGGGGCCGCTGCAGTAGTCGGTGCGAGGCCGGCGCCGACCAGGGGAGCTAGCAGCCGGCGCTCGAGCGCAGGGCCGGCGTCGGACTTGCCGGCGGGGCGGAAAGCAGCGAAGAAGGCGCGCATGGCTGGCCTCTCTTGAGCGTGGCGGAGAGGCTCAGTGCGCCGCCGGCGCGGGCCGGGCCGTGCCCACGTTCGAAAGCAGTCCGGGCGGCAGCGGCAGTACGGGGCCGCCGGTGTTGGCAAGCGTCGCCGGCATGGGTGCGGCCGGCTGCAGGCCGGTCCAACAGACACTGGGACAGGCCGCAGGTGCGCGGCGGCCGCGGCGGGACACGGGCCGGAACACGACGCAACGATTGGCAATGCGCTCGACCTCGCAGTCCCTCAGGCGACTGCCGGGTCGCAGGTTGGCAAAGCTCTCGCCGTCCGGGCTGGAGAGGTCGGCGCGCAAGGTGTCGCCGACTCCCATGATCGCGTCGACCGACAACACGAGCGGCGCCGCGGCAAGCTTGTCCAGGCGCTGCAGCACAGGAGCCGCCGGCGGGGACGGGCTAGCGGCGCTGCGCGTGTGCTCGGCTTCGTGCAGAACCAGTTCGTTTTCCAGGCGCAGCAACTCCTCCACCGTGAACACGCTCTGGCCGAAGGTGGACGACTTGACCGCCGCCCTGGGTGGCTGGCCCGTGGTGGCGGCGGCCGGGGCGGGGAGCGACCGGTCCGCCACCGCGGACGGCGGTTCGGCGATCGCGCCCGCACAACTGAGATGACTCAGGCCGGCCAAACCGGCGGCGAGGCACAGCAGTGCCACCACATGTTCACTTCCTCGCATAGGCATTCCCCTTGGCCTCCGCCATGAGGGCCGAGGTCTTGGCGCCGGCCCTGGGTTCGGTGGCGTCGAACTGGATGGACAGCTGCAGCCACTCCGCCTCGATGTCGGAGGCGATCAGGGCGTCGATCGAGCGCAGTGGGCCCGCCACCACTAGGCGCGCTTGGCGCAGGCTCTCGGCGCGCGCATCGGCGGGCAGCGCCGTGCCATCGGACCTGCGCGGCGCGGCCAATTCCACTGGTGTGAAAGCGAAAGAAAGGTCGGCGGCCAGCGCCGGCAGCAGCCGCTGCAGCCGGCTGGCCACCTCCACTTCGAAGTAGCGCGCGCTGCGCAGGCCCTGGGCGTGCAACGCGTGCACCGGCTGCTGAACGCTCCAGCGCAACTCCATGCCGCCCAGGGGGAGGAAGCTCACGCTCCAGCCTGCGGGCAGCACCGTGCCCATGTCGCGATTGAAGCTGCCACGCCTGCCCCGCAGGTACGAAGCCTTGCAGTTCCAGCCTCTCGTCGCGGCGGGCGCTGCACCGAGCGGGCCGGCCAGGCAACTGGCAGAAGCCAGGCGCCAGCCATCCCAGGCAAGGGGCAATGGGCTCAGGCTGTCGCGCACCGCCGCCAAGCCCAGGCCATCGGGCGCGGCGGTGGCGGCTTCCCAGGCCGCGAGGGTCGCCGCCCAGGCTTGCGCGGGGTCCGCCTCGGTGCCGCGCGACTGCGCGGCACGGGCGGCAGCGCTTCGCGCCTGCCAGCTGTTCCAGCCGTGCTGTGCCAGCAGCAGGACGAGCGCCAGCGCCAGGAAGCCAAGCACCGGGCGCGGCAGCGCGGCGCCCGGTCGCGGCAGCGGCTGCAGCAGGTCTGCCGCCGAGACCGGCAGCGCCAGCAGATCGTGGCTGGACAGCGGCTGGGCGTCGACCAGCGCCGGGATGTTGCTGCGGACCCCGACTTCACCGGCAGCGGCGAACCGGGATTGCAGTTCGCGCACCCAGGCGATCGCCGCGCCTTCGTCAGCCTGCTGCAGGAAGTGGTCGGCCGAGGTTGGCTGGCCATTGACGCTGGCTGCGATCCAGTATTCGCCGGGCCCGAGCGCCAGCGCCACGATCGCGGTGCCCACGTGCTGGCGCGCCGTCACCAGGATGGCGGGAACGACGCGGCTGCTGGCGCCGGCACCCGGGGGCAATACGCCCATGCCGAGCTGGTTGCCGCGAAAGACGAAATGGCTGGCGCCGGCAGCGCGCGCCAGCTGGATGGCGTCGGCACGGCCGCCGCGGGTGGCGATGGTGCGCCACTGCAGGCCGAAGGCGAACGTGGTGTCGTGGTCGGCACCGCGAACGAGTTCCAGGGTCGGCGCCGCGCTGCGCTGCGGGCGCGCGCGCGGCATCCGCCAGTCGCGCCGCTTGATCCACGCGCGCCAGCTCCAGAGCGGCGTCAGAGGGAAGGTCATGGCAAGGCTCCACGCAGAGACTCAGACGCCCTCTTCCGCCACGGCGGTGACCAGCAGCACCAGCCTGCTGCGGGTGAACTTGGCGGCGCTGGAGCCGCCCAGCAACAGCGGCGCGCCGGAGCCGAGACGGCGGCGGCTGTCCTGCGCGGTCAACGCCTCCAGGCCGCCGACCAGCACCGTCTGCCCGGAGCGCATCGGCAGCTCCTGGATGAAGCCGGTGCCGTCGATGGTCTTCTGTTGCACCGTGACCGCGGAGCCGGCCGAACCGACCGTGAAGGGCACCAGCGGCTGTGCGCTGGTGAGGTCGACGGAGATCGACAGGAAGACAGTGTTGTCGCTCTTGGCGGTCGGCACGATGGTGACGAAGGTGCCCACCGTCTCCTCCTTCTGCGTCACCGTGGGCGGCTGGCTGGTGAGAACGGTGGAACTGGCGGGCCCGCTGGTGGCCTGCACCTGGTCGACGTAGTTGAAGGTGCTGCGGATGGCTTGCGTGACCGGCCGGCCAGACGTCGTGAGGAAGGGGAAGAAGCGCCGGTTGACGACCACCCCGACCTCATTGAGCGCCTGGATCACCAGCGTGGAACCGGCGAAGGGGCCAGCGGTCGGCCCAAGAGAGAGCGCGCCGGCCTGCGCCGAGGCGAGCGATGCGGGCGAGCCGCCGCTCAGTGCGCGCCGGGCGGCGCCGTAGATCACATTCCAGTCGACGCCGTGCTCCGACTGCTCGTGATCGACCACCTCGACCACCTCCAACACCACCCGCACCCGGCGCATGAAGATGCGGTTCTGCTCGTCGACGAAGCTCGCGATGCGCTGCAGGAAGGGCGGCGCATCGGTGACGACCAGGGTCTGGCTCTCGGGGCTGAGTTGGGCCCGGCCGCCGACCGACAGCATGGCCTCGACGGCCACCATGAAGCCCTTGAGTTGGTTTTGCTCCTTGGTTTCGAAGGCGGTCTTGCTCTGGCTTTCGAACACCTGGTTCTGCCCGCCGTTGCGTCCGAGGCTGGCGCTGGTGCTGGCCAGCTGCGGGGTGCCCGCGAGCTGGAACACCCGGGTCTCCACCCGGAAGAACTCGGCGCCGGTAGGAAGCGGACGCCAGGACAGCTGCGCCTGGCGCGCGACGTCGTCCAGCAGCCGCCACAGCGGCGTGGGCTCGGTCGGCAACACGATGCGGGCGGGTGGCTGCACCGGCGCGTTCTGGACCGCGGTGCGCGGCGCGAATGCGGCTGCCGGCAGCAGCGCATCGGAGGTGGCCGTCACCAGCATGCCGGAGGCTTGCGAGATCTGGCGCAGCACCAGTTCGAGCTCCACCGGGCCCTTCTGGAACAGGGCTGTCACGGGCACCGAGCCGCGCAGGTTGGCGGGCATCGACAGCTCGCGCGCAAGCGGCTGCGGCCGGCCGGCGATATAAGGACGCTGCACCTCCTGCGCGGCAATCCGGCGCTTCTGGTCCTCGGCGGCCGCCCGGAAGGTCTGCTGCTCGGCGGTGATCTGCAGCGCGGCGCGGCTGGCCTCATCCTGGGCCTGCCGCGGCGCGTCGGCGCAGTCCGCCAGGGCCGCTGCCAGGCTCGCCAGCGTCAGGACATGGGGCCAGCGGTTCACGGCGTTTCCTTCATTCGGCGGTCCGGTCGCAGATCTCCGCCTGCGGAATCACCCGCACGACGCGGTTGCTGTAGAAGCAAGGCTGCACCGGCCGCTCGGTCAGTTCGGTCGAGCCGAGCAGCGTGCGCACGGCGGTCTTGAAGTCGAGCCCGAACACTTCGGCACCAGCGCTGCCCTCGACCGGGAAATCGCGGTCCAGCGTCCAGTGGGCAGCTTCGTGCGTCCAGCCGGCGGCCTTGGCCCAGCGGCTCAGTGCCTCGCGGATGCTGTGGTCGGCCGGGCCGATGCTGAAGGGCCCGGGCGGCGCCGGCGGCGTTCGTGCGGGCCCGCTGGCTGCCGTGGCGGCGATGGTTGAGGCGACCGCGGCGGCATTCGGTGCAGCGATCGGCAGCACCGTCGACGGCCGATAGGCCTCGGATCGGCGTTCGATGCCTTGGGCAGATGCGCTGGCGGCTGCCAGCAGCGCTACCGCAGCAAGCGCGCCCTGCGCGCAGGACGGGCGGCCGAAGAGGTTCCGCGGGGTCATGGCGTTTCCACCACCAGGGTCTGGTTGCTGTACGCGGTGGCGCGAATGCGGTAGCCAAGCTCCTGCGCCCGGCGCAGCACCTGGTCGGCGGCGACCAGGAAGCCCGAGGGCGGCAGCCGCAGGTCACCGCTGACGGGAATCGCGGGTGCCTGGTCCCAGACCAGGGTCCATCCCGCTGCGACGGCCCAGCGGCGCAGCATCTTCTCCACGCTGCCATCCGACTGCCGCATGTCCCAGGAGGAAATCGCCGCCGCTGCAGGGCGGTCGGCAGCGACAACGCCCACCGGCGCTTGCCACTGGCTGCGGGCCAGCGCTTCAGCGTCGTCCAGCCGCAAGGCTCCCGCGCGCACCAGCGCCTGCAGGCTCGCGCGCAAGCCTGGTTCAGGGTTGGGGCGGAGGGCCGACGGCAGCTCGGTGAGCAGGCTGGAAGCCCATTCCTGGTCCTTGTGGGCCGCCGGCGGACCGACCTGGATGTCCATGCGCGGCGGCGGCACGCCGGCCTTCGCCAGCACCTGCCGCATCGCCGCGGCACGGCGTTGATCCAGGCCCGGCTGGTCGCTGTCGTCATCGCGGCCGATCAGCACCAGCCGGGCTCCGCCGGGCAGCCCGCGGGCCGCGGCAGCGAGCGCCTGGCGGCCCCGCGCCGACAGGGTGGCCGTACTGCGCAGGAACCAGACATCGCGCTCCTCGTGCTCCTCGTGCTCCTCGGAGCCGGGCTGCGGCCAGCGCACTGCGTCGCCGCGGCGCGGGGTGGCGTAGCTGTTGCGTTGTTGATCGTCGTCGACCAAGGCAGTGCCGGGCGTCATGGCAAGCGCCGGCAGCAATGCCAACGCTGCGCTCCCTTGGCGATCGACCGTTTCGCGGCCCCGCGCTGAGGCACCGGCGTCGGCGCGCTGCTGCGGCGCAGCTTCGGCCAAGGGGTCGCTGCCATGCAGTACCAGCGCCTGCGCCCGACCGAGCTGCAGCAGCAGGCGGGGGTGCAACTCGGGCAGCTTCAGATAGGGACCTTGCTGCTGTGGGGTGAGGAGCTGCGGTCCGTCCGCGCTGTTGCCGAAGATCGCCGGGACCGTCGCCCCCGGACGGAACTGCAGGAAGGTGTCGTGCCCATCGTCGAACACCTGCACCGGACGGATCTGGCTGTCGCCGCTGGCGAGATAGCCGAAGTCGAAGCGACCAAGGCGCGCGCCCTCGGCCGCCCACGCCGCGCCCGCCGCCAGGATGGCGAGCAGCGCCACGGCCCAGGCCAGCTGCTGCGGCAATCGCCCGGGGGCAGGACGGCGGTGTGCTTCATCGGCCATGTGCGCTCACCTCCGCTCGCGGGTGCCGAAGCTGTCGGGAAAGAGCATGTCGGCCACCACTTCGACGTTGATGCGGGTGCCCTGCTCCACGGTAATGGTGGGTGCGATGCTGCGATTGCGCTCCAGCATGGTTCGCCCGGCATCCGCCAGCAGCTGACCCGCTGCTGTCACGGAGCCGGTGCCGCCCAGGACTGTGACGCTGGCGGGCTGGCGGCTGCGGTCGGCCAGTACCGCGGTCAGCAGGCTGCTGCCGAAGATCCTGAAGAAATGGTTGTTCACCTCGCCGCTCATGCCGGCGGCGCCGGCGAGGTCGGAGCCGGCGGCCGCCGGCAACGCGAAGGACTGGCCATCGGGCAGGATCAGCCGTTCGAACGCGAACAGCAGCCGGCTCTGGCCCACCCGCACGCCAGCGTCGTACTGGCCCACCAGCGCGGCGCCCATGGGAATCAGCAATTCGCCCTCGACGTCATAGACATTGGCGCTGACGTAGGCCGTGATGCGTCCGGGAAGGTCGGAATTGATCTGCCGGCCCAGCACCGCAGGGATGACCTTGCCTTGCCGCAGCACGCGCCCGCTGGCCGCGGGCAGCGCGCGGATCGGGCCGCGCCCTGGTTGGGCGGCGCGGCCGTACTCGGCGAGCCAGCCCTCGCTGTGCGGGGCGGCCGGCGCTGTGGATAGTTGCGCCTTGAGCGCTTCGATCTGCGCTGCCAGCGCAGCGTTGGGAGCTGCCGCCACGGAAGCGCCTGGCTGCGGGCCCGCCCCGGCGACGCGCAAGTCGGCGCGAAGCTCGGCGCCAGGCGTCACGGACTGGGCCAGCGACGGCGCATCGCTGTCGAAAACCAGCACCTTGGCCAGGCGTGAGCCGGCCTCGAGCTCCAGGTCCCTGCGCGTTGCGCTCCCCGCGCCAGCGGGCTGCCGGTTCATGCCCTTGGCGTTGAACAGCGCGCTGCTGTTGTCGTCGCGGCGGACGCCGGGTGGCAACGGCGGCCAGTCCTGTGCGACGGTCGCCCCGGCCACTGCCGGGCCCGAGGCCGCAGCCGGCCGAAGCAACCCGCCAGCGCCGGAAGCGCGCGGGCGAGCGGAGCGCGCGGCCTGCGCTTCTTCGTCGGCGAGCAGCTGGTTGTTGCCGGTCTGCTTCAACTCCGCCAGGTCCTTCGCGATTGCGCTGGGGCCGCTCTTGGTCGACTTGCCACCGGCTACCAGCAGCGAGGACGCAAGGCCCAGACCCAGCAGGAGCACGAGCAGTGCGAGCAGCGTCGAGCGGCGGGTCGGAATGCCGGGCCGGGCCGGCTCCGGCGCCAGGATGGTCTTGTCGGAGATCACGGTCAGTACTGGGACTGCCAGCCCAAGGGGTTGCGCCTGGCCGGTCGGACCTGCTCGATCCGCACTTCGGCGCTGCCAAGCTTCAGCACGGCGGCCTCCAGCAGGCGCTGCGCCACCAGGTATTCCCCGCGCAGGTCGAAGTTGACGAGGCTGAAGTCCTTGCCGTCGACGACTGCGAACAGCGCGGGCAGCTCCTGCAGGTTGGCCGGCAGCTTGAAGTAGGTGAAGCGGCCGTCGTCGAACACCACCTGCGGCTTGAACGGCGCGTCGCCGCGGATCTCGTACTGAAAGCGCAGCGTCTCCGGCCGCAAGGCCCCCAGCGCGGTCGCCGCGCCACCCGCGGGGGCGGCCGGGCTCGCCTCGGCCTCCCGCACGGCTGCGCGCATCTCGGGCGTGGGTGCGGGCAGCGGCTCGCCTTGCAGCTCCCGCACCAGATCGTTTCCGTAGCTCCAGCTGACCCGCTGGTACCACTTGCGGCCCTCGCCGGTGGAGCGCAGCACGAACTGGTAGGCGCGCTGATCGGTCAGCACCGTCATAGAAGTTTCCTCGCCGTCGAAGCGCGGCTTCAGGAACAGGTTCCTGCGGTCCCGGGTCGGCGTGAGCTCCCAGTTGGCGCTGTCGCCGGCGGCAACGGAGCGGATGGTTTCATTGGGCGCGAACTGCAGGTGGGTGACGGCCTTGGGCTTGGCCAGCACCAGGTAGGTGTTGTCGGCGTCGTAGACGAACTGCACCAGCCGCGTGTCGCCGCGCAGGGGCGTGGCGACCAGTTCGCCGCTGGCAGTGCAACAAGCCAGTGCCAGGCAAGCGACCAGGCCGGTGCGCGCGAGCACGCGCCGGCGGCCGCTGCACAGGGATGCCGTCACAGCACCCGCTCCTCGGCGTCGGAGAAGAAGGTGACGAACAGGCCCAGCGGGTTGGACAGAACATCGACCTCCTGGGTCGGCGCCGCCAGCTTGTAGTTCAGGGTGATGCGAAAGCGCCGGGTCTTCTCCGGCAGCACGGGGGCCGCGCCAACGCGCTCGGTGGTCGTGAGAAAGATGAAGGCGGTGCCGCGCTGCGAGACGTCGACTGCGGAAACCTTGGCTTCGCGCAGCATCTCCGGTTCGCGGTTGATGCGCTCGTAGATCCGCTCACGGACCCGGAACTCCTCGAACTGCCGCACCGCCTTGTCGGCGCTGCGCGCATTGGCCCAGCGCAGCAGCTCGCTCGAGCGCAGCGGGTCGATGCGGTACACCGCCTCGGTCCAGCGCGCGAGTTCTGCCTTGACCACGCCGATGTTCGGCTCGAGGCGCAGCACTTCGACCGGCCGGTTGACCACGCCGGAGGCGGGATTCACCTCCACCACCCAAGGCCGGACTTCCTTCAGCGGAAGGAGCACGACGACGGCGACGGCGCAAGTGATGGCCAGCCCGATGCAGGCCAGCGAAACGAGGAACCAGCGGGTTGCCTCGACTCGCGAGGAGCCGTAGATCTCGGCGAACTGGCTGGCTGCGTCCGGATGCACGGCGGGCGGCGTGTTGGCGAGATCACGCAGTCGACCGTGCGCAGCTGGAGCGGGATGAGGACGGAGATTCACGCGGCGCACCGTTGGAGACTGTGATGGTCATCGTAGGAACGCTTGGCCGCAGGCGGCCCCTGCTCAATGCGGCGAGTTCGAGCGTTGCGCGACGAGACGGCCGGCCACGCGCGACCGCGCTCAGAACAGCGCGTGGCCGACGGCGCGCAGAAGCGCGAGCAAGGCCAACACGAGGCCCGCCAATCCGAGCAGGACACCTACGGGACGCTCGCTGGCCAGCGCCACGATGGTCTTGCGCACGGACAGCGCCGGCTGCGCCTCGAGAAGACCGGCCATCGCTGCATGCAAGGCCGCTCGTTCTTCGCCGGACGCCGCATCTTCGAGTGCCTCTTCGATCAGCTGCAGCCGCGTCCAGGCGGCCTGTGCTTCGATGGTCTGCAGCCAGGCCGCGATGCCGGCAGCGGCTTGCCCAGGTTGCGCAGGCTCTATCGCCGCGTCAGTCACGGCATCCTCCGCGCTGCCCTCTGGGGTGGATTGCGCCACGGTCAGACGCGCCAGCAAGGCGGCAAGGCGACGCTGGTCCGCCGCCGGAAGCATCAGCACCTGACGGAGTACCGACGCGAACGGGTCGACGGATGGAACGGCCAGCGGTTCATCCGCCATGCGTACGCGGCCGTGTGCCCGGCGGCTCTGGCAGGCTTGCGGCCGAAGAAAGGTTCTCGCCGCAAGAGGCCGCGTCGATGACCTGCACCCGCGGGCCGGGCACCACGTTCCAGTCGCTGAGCGCATTCCAGAGCAGCCCGGCGTAGCGCGCGTTCTGGCAGGGTGAGGTGCTGTGGTACGCCGCCACCCCGAACCACGTGTTCCCGTGGATGCGCAGCCGGCTGGCGAGGTACCACGCGGCGACATAGGTGGAGACGCAGGCATCCATCAGGTGCGCCGGCGCGATGCCCCAGCGCGCCAGGTGCTGAAAGTGGATCGAATTGATCTGCCCCATGCCGAGGTCGATGCTACCGTTGCGGTTGCGCCGGACGGCATCCGCGTTGAAGTTGCTCTCCACCTTGAGGATCGCCTTGAGCACCCATGGATTCACGTGGTGGTAGTGCGCCGCAGCCAGCAGGCAGCCAGTGGGCTGCTGAATCTGGTCCGGTGCGCCGGTCCCACCAGCCGCGGCTGCAACCGCGACGATGCCTGCGCCTGCGATCACGCAGGCGCGCAGGAGAGGGGCCGGCGGCGACTTCATCGCATCCCATCGTAGGGCCTGGGGGCAGCGCAGCTCCCGGCGCAACGTCGCCCACTGGCCCATAGGCTGGCCGCAGGCGAGGCGGCAGACGGCTACGGCGCGCCGAGCACGGTGCGGGCGGCCTGCTGCAGATCGGCCAGCCCCACGGCCACGGTTCTCTGCCGCCTGGCGATGGCCCCGTTCAGCGCCGCCTGCAGCACTGCCTCCGCGTTCGCGATGCTTTGGGCCTGCAGGACCCGGGCGAAGGCCGCTGGCGCCACGTCATCGGCGAGCTGCACCTTGCGCTCGGCGAGCCAACGCCCCACCCACGCCGCCAGCGCATCCGCGCTCGGCAGCAGGAAGGGCACCTTTTCCGTGAAGCGGCCGCCGCGCAGCAAAGCCGGGTCGACCTGCTCCGGATGGTTGGTGGCCGCGATCCAGACCACGTCGCGCACCCGATCGCCCACGCCGTCCATCAGGGTGAGGAGCTTGTTGGTGGCCTGGGTCGACAGCGAAAACTCGCGGCTGCGCACGAGCTCGTCGGCCTCGTCGATGAAGATGATGGCGGGCCGCAGGTCCAGGGCTTTCGCGTACAGCGTGTCGAGGGCAGCGGGCTCCCGTGCGAGCTCCGCCCCGGTAGCCGGCAGGAAGGCCCAACCGACCTGTCTTGCCAGCGCTTTGCAGGCGGCGGTCTTGCCGGTGCCGGGTGGCCCGGAGAACAGCACGCCGGACGGCAGCGTGCCACCGTGACGCTCCGTGTGTTCCGGGTCCGCCATGCGCGCGACGATTTGTTCCAGCAGCTCGCGGGTGCTTTCGCTGAGGACCAGATCGGACAGGGACAGCACGCTCTCCGGAACGTGTCCGCGCTGTCCCTGCAGCTGCCGCAAGGCGCCCAGCAGATCCTCGAAGCCAATCGTCGTGAGGCCATGCGCCCGCATGTACGACGGCAGTTCCTCGGTCACCGCAAGAATTCTCTTGGCGGAAAACCCGTTCCAGCGACGCGCGACCGCGGCAACGATCGTGTCGTCCACCTGCACGTCCGGCAGGTTGTCGCGCAAGCCCTTGCGCAACAGGCCGATGCGCGCGGTCTGATCCGGAGGCGTGATCTCCACCTTGAAGTCGAAGCGCCCTTCCCGGATTCCGGCGCTGTCCAGCCGGTCCACATGGTTCGTTGCGGCGACCAGCACGACCCGGAACTCGCGAATATCGACCAACAGGGTGAGCATGGCGTTCACCAGGTCGCGGTCTTCCTTGATCCCACCCGGTTGCTGGATCCGTGCCTCCAGGAAGCTGTCGACCTCGTCGATGAAGAGCACGCAGGGCTGCTGACACTTGGCTTGCTCGAAGGCCTGGCGGACCCGCGCAGTCTTCTCGCCGACCCAGGGACTGGCGACATCGGAATGAGTGAGCGTGACCAAGGGCAAATCCAGTTCACCGGCAAGCGCTTCGGCAAACGCCGTCTTGCCATTGCCCGGGCCGCCATGGAGCAGGATGCCGTTTCGCGCGCGGGCATGATCCTTCCGGGGCGTCGTGATGGCGCGCGCAGCCTCGGACAATCGCCTCTTGGTGGCGTCATTCCCGTGCAGATCCCGGAACGTGATCTTCGGCCGGCTGACACGAGCGGGCTCACCGTTTGCGGCTAGCCCGGAGCCTTCCTGAGGCTGGCGCGCCATCACCCGGAAGCTCAGGAACCCCCACCGCGTGGCGTATGTAGCCCAGCCGCTTAACAAAACAACGATCACAAGTGGAAGGAAACTAGCCTCCTTGCTCGGCCCACTGAGGACCCAAACCGCCAAAACGAGCACCGTGCCGATGAACATCCACGGTGCTGCGAACGTCACAACATCCAGATGCTCGAATCTACTAGTCGCCCATTTGGCTACGAGGCCATAAGCCAATCCAATCAAGAGGACAACGGCCATGATGAACAGGCCGCTAGTTTCGCCGGAGAACTCAGGTCGGTACGCGTACAGAACCGGCTGTCCTGAGATTCCCTTAAGCACAAGGCTCCCGAGCCAAACCAATGCTCCGGCCGTCGCCGCGAACAGAAGCATCTGCATAAGCTTCTCTTCCAACCAGGCGCGGAGCATTTCACCTCCCGGAGTTCCACCAGACAATACGGCATAAGGCGCTTGTGTCAACTACCTCTGCGAATCAACCCGTTCGCTGCGGCGGCAATGGTGTAGACCTGTAGGCTCTATATGTCTGGGCATAAACGCCCTTAGCTTGCGGATCCCGATGCTTCAAACTGGTAGGGCGTGAAGCGAGCGCGTCGCTCCGTGCCGACCTCCACGAACTGAAATTTCGCCATCCTTGTCCCGCTGCCGCAGCAGCACCCGAGGCAACTCCCATCGGCGCATTGGAGACCACTCGACCTGCCGCGGATTGCGAGATGCCTCTAATACCCGAAAAGCCGACTTGACCGGCACCACCTGAGAGCAAGCCCGCCGCAATCCCCGGCGCCTGCATCAGCAACAGCATCGAAAGCAGGGCAAAAACCATCGTCATCCCCAGCATGAGGATGTCGACCTGGAGCGTTTCCAACGCGCTGATGCGGTATGACTCCTGATAGAGATTCTGGGCGTGCTCGGCCATGCCGGTCAGGAGGGCCGCCACCACATTCAACAAAAACGCGACGACGATCTTGAGCAAGCAAGCGCCCAGCAGGAACCTGAGCCACGAGTCGAACAGCCACGCCATTGGCTTGAACATCAGGAACGGAACCATCACCGGTGCCAGCGCCAGCACCAGCTGCACCGAGATGAATCCCATGATGATATGGGCCACCATCACCACGCCGGCCAAGACGAGCACGAACGCAGTCACCACCTTGGCAACGGCCCCCATCACGATCGATGCGCCGGAGGCTGCCAAGGTGGCGATGAAGCCGAGTGCGCCCGCGTCAGAACCCACACTGGCACCCTCTGTCGCGCGGGGCTGATTGACGACGGCGGCGATCGCCCGGAACACCGGCACTGCGCCGGCGCGGATTGCGCCGTCCAAGGTCGACATGTTGGCGCCTGCAATCGCCTCGCCGATGCTGTCCATGGTGGCGACGATCAGATGATCGGCGGTCCTGTCCAGGAACAGGGTCACGATGCCGAACGCCACGAAAAGCGGTATCCATTCTCCGACCAGATCGCCCAGCCCCCTGCCTCCCGCCATGCTCTTGAGCGTCGACCAGACCAGCATGCTCACCAGGAAGAACGCCGTCAGCATCAGACCCACGCCCTGCAATTGCGAGTTCTGCTCAAGATCTGCAAGCTTGTTGGAGACCTTCGAAGCAATGTCCGTGATGGTGGAATCGATCGTGAAGGGGTAGCTGGCCAGGCTGCCGGTCTGGACTTGCGGCAGTGGACTTCCAGAGTTCTGTCCGAAGGCAAAGGCGGAAGCCAAGCAGACCAGCAGCAGGCCGAACCGCCCGAGACTGCCGCGACGTGCCAGACGTCTGCGCTTGTCCAGCAGGTACGCCGCGACCGCTTCCGCGATCGCTCCAAGAGCTTGCGCCAGCAGCCCCGGTGCTGTAGTCCGCATGGCAGTCAGGGACCAAACCCGCCGAAAGCTCGCTGCCGCTGGTCCAGCGTGTCGCGGCGCTGCCGCACGAGCTCCCGATCGACCAGGTTGCGCGTGGCGGCCTCTGCGCTGCGGGCATCTTCCTCGCTACTTTTGCGGATCGAGGCACTGAGCACCTCCAGCAGCTTGGCGTTCTGCGTGATGATGCGGTTCATCTGGGCGTTCAGCAACTGCAAGGACTGTTGCTGTCCCACGGTGACGGGAATTTGATCCTGCAGCCGACGCGCGAACTCGTAGTCACGCTGCACCTGCTGCAGAACCGCTTGCTCGTACTGCAGGCGCTCCACGGCGCGGCCCTGGTTGCCCGCCGCGTTGGCGCTCACGCTGGCCACATACGCGCTCCAGCTTCCACCGCTCAAGCGCGCCTCCGCCATGCGCTGCTCGATGGCCGAGACTTCCTGGTCCAGACTGCCATGCAACTGTTCCAGGGCGGCCTTGTAGCGATCGAGATCGCTCGCGGATTTGTCGCTGTCGGCGCCGAGACCGGCAGGCAGTCCGGCCAGCTTCTGGAGGTTCAGTTGCTGCAGGGCAAACTGCTGCAGCTGGGTTGCGTATTGCTGCACCATGTTCTGCGCCGTGATGGCGCCATCCGCGGCGACCTTCACCAGCTCGAGATTGTTCAGAATCTGAGTCGGCTCCGTGGCCCCGACGATGGCGCTGGCGGCAAGCGCCGCCGGCCCCCAGCCGACCGCCAGTGCACAAACGGCTGCCGCCAGTGCCTCAGGCTTCCACATTCAGGATCTCCCTCAAGAAGCGCAGTTGCCAGTCGGCGCCGCCGGCTGCCTGGTATTCCATGAGCTGCTCGCGCCGGCGCGGCTGACCCGTTGCTTCGTTGATTGCCACCAGGATGGGAGGCATCTGTGCATTCACCAAGCGCGTTACCGATGGCCGGACCAGCAGATAGTCCCGCTTGGGAAGGGCCTGCGCAAGCAGCTGCAGCTGGTTGTCCGTCAGGGCGAACACGGACCGGTAGAGGTCGGCCTGTTGCTGGATGCTGGAACGCACCGAAGGCAGAAAGATCTGGGTCGGAATGTTCGCGACGAGGCTGGCAATATTGGGAAGCCGCGCCAGCTCGTCCAGCGACTGGGTGGCGAATACCACCGTCGCCCGCTTCTTGCGGAAGGTGCGCAGCCAATCCTCCATCCTGGCAGCAAACGCCGCGTTCGAAAGCATGTACCAAGCCTCCTCCACGTAGATCAGCGTCGGGGTGCAGCCGTCCAGACTCCGCTCGATGCAATAGAAGGCGTAGTCCATGAAAGGACTGGAGAGCTTGGCGTCGTCGAGAGTGCCAGCGCATTCCATCCCAACCAGCGGCGCGAGCTCGAAATCATCGCTCTCGTTGTCGAAGAAGGCGGCATACTGGCCGACCAGGCCGAAACCGGCGTCGCCGTCGCTCTGGTCCACATAGGCGGCGAGCTTGGCCGCCAGGTGACGATCCTGGCCGGCGATCAGGCCGTAGAGGCCACGGAGGCGCCAGTTGGAGACCTGTGACTGACGAAGCTGCTGGATGGCTGTTGCGACCGTGGTGCCTTCAGCGGCATTCAGACCGTCGCCGGCTGCGGTCACCAACACCTCCAGCCACTGGCGCAGCCGTGCGTCGTCACCGTTCTTCATCATGACCGCGACCGGGTTCATGGCCCGCAGCGCGCGCGACGGCCCCATGTCGATGTGCTTTCCATCGAGCAGTAGCGTGAGCACCATCAGCGAGTGATCCTTGTCGAAGATGAAGGTCCGCGACGGGTTGTACTTGCTGAACTGCGCGATCAGCAACGCCATCAAGGTCGTCTTGCCGGAGCCGGAGCCGCCCACTACCGCGGTGTGGCCCAGGTCGCCCTCGTGCAGATTGAAGTCAAAGGCAACGCCGTACGGTGTCAGGAAGCGGCACAAGGCCGGGACCTCATAGCCGAGCAGCTGGGAAAAGAGCGGGTGAACCGCCTCCCCGCCCGAGATGGTGCGGATCGGCGCCAGGTCGGCCAGGTTGGCACTGGAGGCCAGGCGCCAGCGCAGCGTCGCGTTGGCCTGTCCCGGGAGCGTGGTGAGGAGTGCCGACAGCAGGCCGTGGCGCTCCCGCAGCACCGTGAAGCCGCTGGCGCGCAAGGAGCTCGCGAGCAGACCCGCCGCCGTTTCCGCTGCGCAGGAATCCTCGCCCAGCGCCAACAGCGTCATGTTGTAGTAGCCGTAGCAGACGTCGCCGGCGGTGAGCTCCACCAGCGCTTGCTGCGCGTCCTCGGCCAGCTGCGCATTGCCGGTGTTCACCTTCTCGCTGTCCATGTCGAACAGGCGTTCCGCGACCCGGGTGGCGACGGATTTCACCTCGGCGCGGTAGAACATCTCGGCGTCCTGGATCGCCTTCTCGGCCGGCAGGCGATCGAGGAAGCGATAGCACTGCACCAGCACGTACTCGCAATCCAACGCCATCAACTGATCGAGCTGCCGGCTGTGGGCCTCCGCCGGGGTGCCCGTCATGGACAGCGCTCCCAGCCACCGTGTTTGCGCCGGCCCGGTGAATTTCAGCAGGTCCTGCTGGCGTTCCACGCTGTCGGTGGCCAGCAGCGCGTTCAGGTAGCCGACCGGGCCGGGCAGCGTGACCGGGCCGCGCGTGGAAGCGAGATTGGCGCGGGCATAGAGCTCGCCCAGAAAATCCGGCCCTTCCAGCCGGGTACACCCGGTTCCCAGCTGGAGCACGCCGCTGAAGGCGGCCAGCAGCTTTTCGAATTCATGGACCATCTCGGCCAGTTGGCCGCGCACGCGCGCGACGGCGTGCCGCTCGGACAATTTGCGCCGCACCAGACCCTTCAGGGCAGGCAGCACACGCCCCTCGCTCGCCACCAACTCGGCGCGCAGCGCTTCGAACAGCGCCTCCGCTTCGCTGGGGAAGTTGTAGGCAAGGAACAGGCGCTGGGTCAGGCGGGCGTTGCGCCGTTGGCCGCAGGTCTGCTCCCAGGCACGGTCAATTGCCCGGGCGACGGTATTGCTGAATTCGCTGGCAGGATAGTCCGCGCTGAAGCGGCGTTCCTGGACGCTCCACAGCGTGCAGCGGTCGTTGAGGGTGCGCAGCGCGGCCTGCAGCAAGTCGATGCGCTGGTCGACGAAGAAGTCTTCCCGCCCCTCCACATCCTCGCCTTGGCAGGAGAAGCCGGCCAACAGCGAGCCGTCCTGGCACAGCACCAGGCCCGGCGTGACAGTGCCGAACCAGGGCAGCAGCTCCGCAAAGCTGGATGCCGAGCGCCGCGGCTTGGAAAACAGGTCGCAGTAGGCCAGCATCGCGGCTACCGGGGGATGCCGCGGCCCCAGCCGCGCGGCCGCCGGTCGAAATCGGCGGGGCGCGGGGTGGCGTCGTAGACGTGCTCCTCGTCGAGAT
>JAQGMU010000469.1 GCA_028292195.1 Ramlibacter sp.
CATCGAGGACTACCTCGAGATCCAGCAGCTGATCGCCGCCTACGGCCCCGCGGCCGACAGCTGCAACATGGAAGAGATCATGCGGATGTGGCACGAGGACTGTGTCTACGACGTGGGCGGCATCGACTACTACAAGGGCCACGCCCGGCTGAAACAGGCCTACGAGATCGACTTCCACACGAATATCGTCAAGCAGGGGTCGGCCCATGCGTGTACTGCGCCGCATATCGTGATCGAGGGGGACAAGGCGACGGCCACCCACTACGGGACCTTGTTCACGCGCAAAGATGGGCAGTTCGTGTTGCTGCGTTTGACCGCCTCGCGCTGGGATCTTCAGCGCTTCGAGGACAAGGGCTGGCGCGTGATGCAGCGGACGAACAGGCTGCTGGATGGGAGTGCCGAGGCGCGGCAGATCCTGACTGAAGTGCAGCAGCCGCCGTCGCGGGTGACGGTTGGGAAGAATGTGAAGTAGGCTTCGCCGGCTTCACGTGCTCATGCATACGCCTGCTGCGCCGCAATGGCACAAACAGACTGGCGTTGCGCGCCGGGCTGGCCTACAGTGGCCTTTCTGCACCATGAGGAAAGCCAAATGCCGATTCGTATCGCGTTACCGACCAGGAAGATCTCGGCCAACGGCCAAGCGTTGCATCGCGCGATGATGATGCGGATTGAAGCTGGTGGGGCGGACAAGGAGCCGTCCGAAGCGGAGGCCGCCCTGCTCGAGGAACGCCGGCTGCTCAAGGAGGAGCGGGAGAAGCGCAAGGCGCAGGCCCTGCTGCCGAGGCCGAGCGCCCTCGACCGACTGGTGCGAACGCATCATCCCCAGGCCAAGGACAAGCCGAAGGTCAGGAAGGAAACGCAGGACGCCACTGCATCCAAGAAGCCCAATCCGCACGGAACGCGCGCCGAGAAGCACGCGAAGAAGGCAGCGGCGCTGGACGCCGCGCGCAGGTCGCCGAAGAAGCCGGCGAAGTGAACCAGGGCCGCTTCCGGCTTCCGGCTTTCGGGGTCCCGCGCTAGCCCATGTGGACCCAGTCGCCTTCGTCCAGCTCCTGGAAGAACTGCGCGACTTCCACCAGCTTGCCTCGCCGCTCTGCCCATTCGATCTGCCCCCGCAGGCAGACACGTTTCTGCAGGCTTGACAGCTCGGCCCACAACGGTCGCTCCAGCGGTGGCGGCGCCAGGTCCGGGTGGTGGTCGCCCTGCAGCAGTTGGTACAGGCGCGCCCACTGCCGCGGCTGCGGGCAGACGCGGTTGTTGCGCCGCGCAACCAGCATCAACGCATCGGCGCTCAGCGCCGCGGCCCCGCGCGCAGGGATCGCCCTTCGCCAGTCTTGGGTGTCGACGGATAGCGGCGCCTGCTGCGAAGGCTGCGTGGGCCCGAAAGCCTCGTCGAAGTCGCGGTCGGCCTCATGCCACGCCTCCAGCATCGACTCCCCCCCTTCCTCCACCTCCGGCAACGGCAGGGGATGGAGCCAGGTGTCGTCGCCCCAGTCCTGCGGATCGGGCTTCGCGGTGCGAGGGCGTTGGCTTCCCATGAATCCAGCCTAGGAAGGCGGCCGGATCGTGGGCGTAGGCCAGCGCCGCGCCTGCACCGCAGGGATGGATCCGAAGCAGGAAAATTCCACATCCAGCTGGATGGCGTCGACGCACATGGCCTTCGTCAGGCGTCCACCCCTGTCCCCCACGCGGGGACAGACGCGCGAGCGCGCGCTTGGTCTACTGGCAGCCCGGCCCCAGCTCTCTCATTCAACGCAAGGACGGAAAATGTCAATCTCACGACGGTCGGCCACGGCCGCCATCGCTTGCATCGTCGGTGGCGATTTGCTGGCACTCCCTGTGAGAGCGCAAGCTGCGTATCCGGACAGGGCCATCAAGTTGATCGTCCCCTATGCCGCAGGAGGCGGATCGGATTTCTTCGCACGCGTGGTGAGCCAGCCGCTGGGCGACATCCTGGGGCAATCCGTCGTCGTGGACAACCGCCCCGGCGCTTCCGGGATGATCGCCACGAGCGCGGTTGCGCGATCGCTGCCGGCGGATGGATACACAGTCCTGCTGACGAACAAGGCGCTGCTCTGCATCAATCCGCACATGTACGCGAAAACCCCGTATGACGTGACCGAACTCGAGCCGGTCTCCATGGGCGGACGGTTCGATTTCGTTCTCGTCGTCAACGAAAGAGTGCTGCCCGTCAACACCGTGAGCGACATCGTGGCTGCGTCGAAGAAGGCCCCCAATGGGCTGAACTACGGCTCCCCAGGCGTAGGCACGACTCACGATTTCGCGATGGAACTGTTCGCCAGGGCTTCGGGCGCGAAACTGACCAAGGTGGCTTACAAGGGCGGCGCTCCCGCCGTGCAGGACCTCATGGCCGGAACGATATCCCTGATGTTCATGGACCGCGCTACTGCCAGGCCTCACATCGACGGCGGCCGGCTCAAGGCCATCGCCGTCGCAGGCGAGAAGAGGGTGGCCTCCTGGCCGAACCTGCCGACGGTTGCCGAGTCCGGGCTGAGCGGATTTGCGATCGACGACTGGCTCGGATTCACCGTGCGACGCGGAACGTCGCCGGAGGCGGTGCAAAAGCTGGCCAGCGCTTTCGCCAAGGTGGCAGCGATGCCGGAGATCCGGAAAAAGCTCAATGAGAGCGGAATCGACATCGAGGCGAGCAGCCCCTCCGACTTCGGCAAGTTCATCGCGAGGGAATCCGTCGAGTCCAAGGACCTGATCACCAAACTGAACATCAAGCTGGAGTGAGCGGCGTGATTCGTCTTTTCCTGTTCGGCCGCCGCTTGCCCAGCCTGACGCGCGACGAATTCCAGCATGGTCTGCTCCACGCCCACGCGCCCCTGGTCAGGCAATGCGAAGGCTTCATGGCGCAGTGCAATGGCTACATGCAAAACCACTTCGGCACCCAGATTTCGAACTCGGCGGGGAGACCGCTCATCACCGAGCCTCGTTTCGATAACTGTTCCGAATTCTGGTATGAAAGCATCGACCACATCCTGAAGTCCTATAACAACGATGACTACTTCCGGATGCTGAGGCCGGATGAAAACACCAGGACCGACGGCAACACGCGCATGGCGTTGATCGCGCAGGAGACGGTCACTTTCGAGGACCCCTCCTACCAGCGGACGCCGGCTCAATCCAAGGTGCTGGTGCTGGGCCGCGAACCCGCTGCGATGAACGACCCTGCGATGGAGGACGCCGAAGGACTGACCGTCCAATGCGTGAGGAAAACCGAGAATCGCGTGCTGGGAACCATGGATTTCCTGCGCGCCAGGATCTCGGATGACGTGGTGCCTGAATTCGACTCCATCACCACGTATTCGATTGCCAACCGGCCCCAGGACGGTGAAACCGCTACAGGCGGGAGGCAATTCTCCTTGTTTCGCGAGGCGCGATCCGATCAGGCCGCGCTCTGGGCGCGAAGCCACAAGATCTTTGGCAGCGCTGCCTGAACCA
This sequence comes from Ramlibacter sp., assembly GCA_028292195.1. Lineage (GTDB taxonomy): Bacteria > Pseudomonadota > Gammaproteobacteria > Burkholderiales > Burkholderiaceae_C > Ramlibacter. Next base: position 3,469 of record JAQGMU010000469.1, read on the forward strand.
GGATTCAAACATCATGCCCCGTGCAGACGAATTCATTGCGAAGTCCAAGGTGCAGGAAACCATCCTGAGTTTCTACACCTTGCTGATGAAAAAGGAGTTCGACCGATGGGGCGAACTCTTCACCGAGGATGCGGTGCAGGAAAATCCATTCATGCCACAGCTTCCAGGCCTGGATGCGACTTTCGCCGGGCGAGAGCGTATCGTTTTCCACTACAGGACCGTGCTGGCCGGCAGGCGTGGGCACGTTTTCACCGTCGATGAAATCTACGAGGCCGCAGACGGTTCAACCGTGATCGTCGAAGTCGGTGGCAGAAGCGAGGTGCCCGAGACCGGCCGAATCTACGACCAGCGCTATGTGATGATCTTCAAGCTGGTCGAAGGGAAGATCGCGCGCGTGCGGGAATATTTCAACCCGCTCGTGTTCCAGAACGCTTTCGAGGGTTTCCTGGTGGGGCAAGGTGCGGTGAAGAACTGATGCGCATGGCCCTCGTCAGGTGAGACCCTCGAGCATCTCCGCGAGCTCCTGGGGTGCCGAAACCATCGCATCGTGGCCCGTCCTGATCTCGAGGTACTGCCAGTCGGCGCGTGACTTCGCGTACGCCGCGCTCGAATCGATGTTGGCGTAGAGCGGCTCGGTGCAGCGGATGAAGGTGGTCGGCACGCCGTTGCCCGGCGGATTTTTCATGGTCGGCGCCGTCCGGTAGGTGTTCAGCGGGTGGGGCGTCATCCTGCGCTGTACCCAATCGACGTCGGCCTGCGAGGCCAGGCCGAAGGAACTTGCCGGCGGCACCGGGATGCTGAGGCCGCCGCTGCTCTCTTGCGACGCCTTGATCCTGGCCTCCCGCACTTCCAGCGGAATCCGGTCGAACGGGCTCTTGCCGGGTTCGGGAATGCCGGCATCCAGGAACACCAGCCGCTGCAGGCGTTCCGGCATCCGGTCGGCCACGCCGGCCACCGTGCCGCCGCCGAAACTGTGGCCCACCAGGTAGATCCCGTTCTACTCTTCGGCTTCGATCAAGGCCGTGATGTCCTCGACGAAGACGTCCATGGTGATCGCCTGGGTGAGGAGGTGCTTCCGCTCTCCCAGGCCGGTCTGGGTCGGGGTGTAGACGTCATGCCCCGCCGCCCTCAGCCGCCGGGCCACGCGTCGCCAGCACCAGCCGCCGTGAAAGGCGCCATGCACCAGGACGTAGGTCCTGCCGTCGCTCGCGGGTTGGGCCGTTGCTGCTGCCATGGACATCATGATATCCACGGGGCCTCGTAAGATCGCGATCGACACCCATGAAGAACCCAGCATCCCCCATCGACATCCGCCCCGCCAGCGCCGACGACGTGCCATTGATCCTCGGCTTCATCAAGGAACTGGCGGCCTACGAAAAGGCGGAGCGCGAGGTGGCGGCCACCGAGGCGGACATTTGCCAGTC
>JAQGMU010000483.1 GCA_028292195.1 Ramlibacter sp.
ACGAAGGCGCCCAGGCTGCGGGTGCCGTACTGCTGTTCGAAATAAAGGTAGAAGGCGGTGGTCAGCCAGCAGAACAGCACGAACACTTCGTACAGGTTGCTGACCGGGATGTGGCCGATGTCCGGGCCCAGCAGGTAGCTTTCGTACCAGCGCACCAGGGTGCCGATCAAGGCCATGCCCACCGCCGCCCAGGCCAGGCGCGAGCCGATGGCTTCCATGGTGGCCGACTGCCCGCGGCCGAACATGCCGAACCAGTAGAACATCGTGCTCATGACGAACAGCACGCTCATCCAGAGGATGGCCGACTGGCTGGAAAGGAAGTACTTGAGCCAGAACACGCTGTCGGCCCGCGCCAGCTCGCCCTGGTAGGCGCCTATCGCCATCAGGGCGACGGCCGTCACCACCAGCATGAGCACCCGGGTCGAGCGCCAGAACCAGCCCATCCAGATGGCGGCCGGCATGGCCGCGAACAGGATGCCCTTCTCGTAGACGTCCATGTACTGGCTGTAGCGGGCGAAGGCATACAGGCCGCCGGCGGCGACGACCAGCGCGAACAGCCAGTCGAAGACCGTGCGGCGGGAGAAGAAGCCCTCGGACAGGGTAATTGTGGTCGTGGTGGTGGTCGTGGCGGTGTTCATGGCTTTCCCCCGAGGATGCGGTCCCGCAGCCGGTCGAATTCGCGGTCGAGGTCCATCAGCTTGCGGTTGCTCGAGAGCGCCATGCGCGCCTGCGAACCCGCCCCTTGCGGGCTCAGCCAGACCCACAGGCGGCGTTCCCGAACATACAGCATGGCAAAAACACCCATTATCAGCAAGGCGCAGCCGAGATACACGATCACGCGGCCGGGCGAACGTGTCACCTGGAACACACTGGCCTGCACCTGCTTGAAATCCTGCAACTGGAAGGCGAGCGGCGCCGGGTAGGCGAAGGCATCGCTCAGGGCCAGCACGGCCTGCGTCATGAAGGCCTGGGTCTTCTCGTCGCGCGGCAGCGGGGCCAGCCCGGCCTGCTGGCGGCTGGCCTGCGCGAGTTCGAACAGCGCGCCGTTCAGGATGCGCACCAGCACCTCGCCGGCACGGGCGCGTTCGCCCGCGGCGACGTTGGCCTCGAGGAATTCCGACACCGCCTGCAGGCCGCCCGGGGCCTTGCCCGGGCCGGTTTCGGCGCCGGCGAACAGCGCCAGCGCGCGGCCGGTGGACGCGGCCAGCTGCTGCGCGAGTTCCGGCTTCGCGGGGTCGGTGGCCTGGCGCGCGTAGTTGCGCACTGCCTGCTCACGCAGCGCCGCGTCGTTCAGCGCGCCGCGCAGGTGGAAGAAGCCTTCCGTCGAACCCTTGTCGTCGGCCGGCACCCGCAGGTAGCGGAAGCTTTCCGCCGGCGTGTCGCGCATGCCGAACAGGAACACCGGCACGCCGTCGCCCAGGTCCGTGGCCAGCATGTAGTTGTTGAACTCGCGCGCCTGGCCGGCGGCGTCGCGCAGCTTGTAGGAAATGCTGGGGCCGACGTTGCGCAGCGTCTTCTTGGTCGTCGTCTTGTTGGCGGCGCCCAGGCGCGCGTCCAGCGATTCCCGCAGGTCGACCTTGCGCACGTCGGTGCCCTGGCCGCCCGCCAGGTTCTCGACGTTGATCACGCGCAGGCCGGTGTACTCCAGCGTCATCTTGTCGGAGCCGGCCTGCTGGCCGCGCGCCAGCTCGGTGGACGCGCCTATGGTGCCGTCGACCTCGAAGGTCTTCGGGCTGCCGTCCATGGCCAGGGCCTTCAGCTTCACGCTGGAGCCGCCGTCGTCGAAGCTCGACTGGTAGATCTCGATGCCGCGGTGGCTGGCCGGGTGGTTCACCTCGACCCGCGCCGGGATGGCTTCGCCGGTCTCGAGGTCGTGGATCACGATCTCGCTGGCGAACAGCTTGGGCATGCCGGTGGAGTAGAACTCCACGATGAACTTCTTCAGCTCGATCGAGAACGGCAGTTCCTGCAGCAGGATGCCGTCGGACTGGTTCAAGATGGCGGTATGCGACTGCGTGCCCTCGGCCACCAGCAGGTTGGCGCGGAAGGTGGGGTTGGTGGTGGGCAGGCGGTGCCTGGCCGGCACGTCGGCCAGCATGCCGCCGCCGCCATAGGGCACCTTGCCGCCCCACAGCATCTGCGCCCGCACGATCAGGTCGCCATCGAGCAGGCCGCCCAGGCAGACCAGCACGATCGCGCTGTGCGCCGCCAGGTAGCCCAGCTTGTTCAGGCTGCCGGCCTTGGCCGCCACCATCCAGCCGGCGTCGCGCTGCTGCAGCCGCACCTTCCAGCCGGCGCCGGCCAGCGCCTGGCCGACGTTGCGCGCGGCGGCTTCGGGCGCCTCGGCCATCCAGCCTTCGGCGCGGTGGTGGAAGGCCTGCAGGCTCTGCTCGCGGATGTTTTCCTTGTAGGCCTTGAGGTCGGCGACGATCTTGGGCGAGTTGCGGGCGATGCACAGCGAGGTGCTGGTGACCAGGAAGGCCAGGATCAGCAGGAACCACCAGGCGCTGTAGACCGCATTGAGCTTGATCGCAAAGAACAGCTCGGTCCAGAACGGGCCGAACTGGTTGACGTAGTTGCCCATCGGCTCGTGCTGCTTGAGCACCGTGCCGATCACCGAGGCGATGCAGATCACCGTCAGCAGCGAAATGGCGAAGCGCATCGACGACACCAGCTCCAGCAGCGCCCGCGCGCGGGTCGCGTCGGGGCGCAAGGGCGGGACTGGGACGGTATCGTTCATCGGGTTCCGGACGTAAAAAGGCGGGCCCTCCTGCGAGGCGCCCGCCCTTGTTTTGTTTGCTTAACGGCGGTTTAGTTCAACAGCCAACGCTGTCTCTTCAGCGCAGGCCGGCGATGTAGTCGGCGACGGCGCGGATTTCGCGGTCGTTCATCTTGGCGGCGATGCCTGCCATCTGCGGGCTGTTCTTGCGGCCGCCTTCGCGGAAGGCCACCAGCTGGGCGGCCACGTAGTCGGCGTGCTGGCCGGACAGGCGCGGGTACTGCGCCGGGATGCCGGCGCCGTTCGGGCTGTGGCAGCCGGCGCAGGCGGCGACCTGGCGCACGGCGATGCCGCCGCGGTAGATCTTCTCGCCGCTGGCGACCAGCTCCTTGTCCTTGGCGAAGCCGGCCTTGGCCTTCTGGCCGCCGACGTAGGCCGCGATGTTCTTCATGTCGGCGTCGGTCAGCTGCGCGGCGAAGGGCTGCATGATGAGGTTGGGGCGCTTGCCGCTCTTGAACTCCTGCAGCTGCTTGACGATGTACTCGGGGTGCTGCTGCGCCAGCTTGGGGTTGGCCGGCGTGCCGGAGTTGCCGGCGGCGCCATGGCAGGCCGCGCAGACGGCGTCGAATTTCGCCCCACCCGCGGCGGAATCGACCTTGGCGGGCATGGGCGGCGCGGCCGGGGTGACGGGCGCCGGCGCGGAGCTTGCGGGCTGCTCACCTGCCGCGGGCGCGGCAGCATGCTGGGCCAGGGTCGGGAGCGCGGATGCGGCCAGCACGAAAGCCAGCAGCAGGGAGACAGGCGACTTGGTCACGGTATTCTGGTTTGATTGGCGCAAAACCGGGTGATTCTACAATGCCAGATTAAGCCCACCCCTCTCCGCATGACCTCCCCACCGGGCCCGCGGGCCCCAGCACCCACCCCAGAGGCGCAAGCCCTGGGCTGGCTGCACACCGCCCGTTTCCTCACCACCGCCCCGCGCCTGGAGCACCTGCCCGATCTGTCGGTGCCGGAGGTCGCGTTCGTCGGCCGCTCCAATGCCGGCAAGTCGACCTGCATCAACATGCTCACGCAGCAGAAGCGGCTGGCATTCGCTTCCAAGACACCCGGCCGCACCCAGGCCATCAACCTGTTCTCGCTCGGCAAGCAGGGCGAAACCGACGCCATCCTGGCCGACCTGCCAGGCTACGGCTATGCCGCCGTGCCCAAGGCCGACAAGATCCGCTGGCAGCAGGTGATGGCCAACTACCTGGTCACCCGCGAGAACCTCACCGGCGTGGTGATGCTGTGCGACCCGCGCCAGGGCATCACCGAGCTCGATGACATCCTGCTCGAAGTGATCCGGCCCCGGGTCGAAGCGGGCCTGAAGTTCCTGGTGCTGATGACCAAGGCCGACAAGCTCAACCGGCAGGACGCCAACAAGGCGCTGTCGATCGCGCGACTGCAAAGCGGCGGCGGCGAAGCCAAACTGTTCTCCGCGCTCAAGCGGCAAGGCGTGGAGGAAACGGCCCTGCTGCTGTACCAGTGGACCCATCCGCAACAAGCGGAAGCCACAGGCGCACCACCGGAATCCCGACCGCAACCATGATCGAAACCTGGCAGCAGCCTCTTCCCCACGGCATCACCCTGAGTTGCCGCGCGGCCGGGGAGCGCGGGCGGCCGGTGTTGATGTTCCTGCACGGCTTTCCGGAAGCCGCCTTCGTCTGGGACGAATTGCTGCTGCATTTCAGCCAGCCGGAACACGGCGGCTACCGCTGCGTGGCGCCCAACCTGCGCGGCTACGAGCGCTCCAGCCAGCCGGCCGACGTGGCGGCCTACCGCCCCAAGCAGCTGGTGCAGGACATCGCCGCGCTGATCGCCATCGAAGGCGGGCCGCTCGCCTGCCTGGTGGCGCACGACTGGGGCGGCGCAGTCGCCTGGAGCCTGGCCAACCGGCAGCCGGAGCTCACGCACAAGCTGGCGATCGTCAACTCGCCGCACCCCGGCACCTTCCTGCGCGAGCTGCAGTCGAATCCGCGCCAGCAGCAGGCCAGCGCGTACATGAACTTCCTGATCCGCCCCGATGCGGAGGCGCTGCTGCGCGAAGACGGTTACCGCCGGCTGTTCGCCATGTTCAGTCACGGCGCGCCCGCAACCTGGCTGACCGACGACCTGAAGCAGCGCTACCGCGAAGTGTGGGACGCGAGCCTGACCGGAGGCTGCAACTACTACCGTGCCTCGCCCCTGCGCCCGCCGCGCCCGGAAGACCCGGGCGCCGCCGGCGTGACGCTGCCGCGCGAGATGCTCACGGTGGACATCCCGACGCTGGTGCTGTGGGCGATGGAAGACGTCGCGCTGCCACCGGACTTGATCGAAGGGCTGGGCGAGTACGTGTCGCAGCTGACGCTGGAGAAGGTGCCGGGGGCGACGCACTGGATCGTCCATGAGCGGCCGGCGTTCGTCGCCGAGCGGCTCGCCGCGTTTTTGTAACGGTGGGGTGCGCCTGCGGGCGCAACCCACCCTACGACTCCCCCGAGCCCGACGACCACCCCGAAACCCGCGATCCCCCCGGAATCCGCGACCACCCCGGAATCCACGACCCCCGAACCCCGTAGGGTGGGTTCGCGAAGCGACCCCACCGGCTGCCTCAATACACCCCCGGCTCCCCCGGCGGCCGCGTCTTGAAGCGCTTGTGCACCCAGTAATACTGCGCCGGCATCTCGTCGATGTAATGCTGCAGCTCCGCGTTCATCCGCGCGGTGTCGGCCTCGACGTCGCCGCTGGGAAAGGCGGCCCAGGCCTCGAGCACCCGCACTTCGTAGCCCGTGGGCGTGAGCCGGGTGACGACGGGCACGACCTTGGCCCGGCCCAGGCGGGCAAAGCGCGACAGCGACGGCACCGTCGCCGCCTGCTGGCCGTAGAAGGGCACGAAGATCGACTCCTCCGCCCCGAAGTTCATGTCCGGCAACAGGTACATGACGTCGCCGGCGCGCAGCGCCGAGACGATTTCGCGCACGCCCTCGGAGCGGCTCATCGGTCGCGCCCCGCCGAAGCGGTGCCGGCCCTGCAGCACCCACGAGTCCACGACCGGATTGCTCTGTTGCGTGTAGATGCCGATGAAGCGGCGGGGCACCTGCTGCGTCAGCGCGGTCACGCCGGCATCCAGCCCAACGAAGTGCGGCGAGAACACGATGGTCGGCTCCCTGCCGGCCAGCTCGCGAACGGCGCCCGTCACCAGCAGCCGGCGCCGGACCACATCGGGATCGGCATGCCAGAGCCAGCCGCGGTCCAGGAAGGACTGCGCGACGTTGACGAAGACCTCACGCGCCGCACGCCGGCGCTGCTGCGGCGTCCACTGGGGAAAGCAGAGGCGCAGGTTGACGTCGACCACGCGGCGCCGCGGCCAGATCACCCAGTAGAGAAAGATGCCGAGCGCGCGGCCCAGGGCGCGCACCCATGGCAGCGGCAGCTTCGCCAGGAACTGCATGAACCGGATGCCGAGCCGGCTGATCATGGCGCCCGCTCCGCGCGCGGCTGCTTGTAGCGCGCGTAGCCCCACAGGTACTGGCGGGGGCCGTCGCGCACCAGCCGCTCCATCTGGGCGTTCACCTGCGCCGCGGCCTGCTCCTGGCCGGCGGCCAGTTCGCCTTCCCAGGGCGACACCCGCACGCAATAGCCGCTGCCGCCGCGCAGCCGCTCGCCCCAGATCAGCAGCAGCACGGCGCCGGTCTGCTGCACCAGCCGCACCGGCAGGGTCATGGTGTACGCGGGCTGGCCGAAGAACGGCGCCCAGACGCCCAGCCCCTGCGGCGGCACCTGGTCGGGCAGCAGGCCGATGGCGCCGCCGGCCTTCAGCGTCCGCAGCATCTGGCGCACGCCGGCCAGCGTGGTCGGCGCGGTCGCCAGGTTGGGCCGCGCGCGCGCCGACTCGATCAGCTCGCGCAGCCAGGGCTTGCGCGCCGGCCGGTACAGCACCGTCACCGCGCCGAAACGCTGCGCATAGGCCTGCGCGGTGATCTCGAAGCATCCCAGGTGTGGCGTGAGGAACACGACACCGCGACCTGTTGCACGGGCCGCATCCACCAGGTCCGCACCTTCCCACTGCACCGGAACCGGGGCGCCGAACCACAAGCGCGGCGCCTCGGCCACCAGCCGGCCGGCCTCGCCGACGGCGCGCCGCACCTCCGAAAAGCGGTAGCCGGCCTGGCGCGCATTGGCGAGGAAGCGCCGCCGGTAGGTGGGCGAGGCCAGGAAGGCCACCCAGCCCAGGACCGCTCCCAGGGCATGCAGCAGCGGCAAGGGCCAACCGGACAACGATTGGAAGAGTTTTTTCACGCGGGTTAGAATCGGGGCGTCGCCGAGTTATGAACTACTTGCGGGGCGACGTAAAAAAATTCTGCTAAAGCGTTCGCCGATGCTCCGGCAGCAGGCAACGCGCCTTTCTGCAACAACCGACGGAGTGTATTCAAATGGCGAACGACTTTCTCTTCACTTCCGAGTCCGTCTCAGAAGGCCATCCCGACAAGGTGGCCGACCAGGTCTCGGACGCGATCCTCGACGCGATCTTCAAGCAGGACCCGCGCAGCCGCGTGGCCGCCGAGACGCTGACCAATACCGGCCTCGTGGTGCTCGCCGGCGAGATCACGACCAACGCCCACGTGGACTACATCCAGGTGGCGCGCGACACCATCAAGCGCATCGGCTACGACAACACCGAGTACGGCATCGACTACAAGGGCTGCGCGGTGCTGGTGGCCTACGACAAGCAGTCGAACGACATCGCCCAGGGCGTGGACCACGCCTCCGACGACCACCTGAACACCGGCGCCGGCGACCAGGGCCTGATGTTCGGCTACGCCTGCGACGAGACGCCGGTGCTGATGCCCGCGCCGATCTACTACGCCCACCGGCTGGTGGAGCGCCAGGCGCAGAAGCGCAAGGACGGCAGCATGCCCTTCCTGCGCCCGGACGCCAAGAGCCAGGTGACGATGCGCTATGTCGACGGCAAGCCGCACAGCATCGACACAGTGGTGCTCTCCACCCACCACAGACCCGAGCAGAGCGACGGCAGCAAGATGAAGGCTTCCTTCATCGAGGCGGTGATCGAGGAGATCATCAAGCCGGTGCTGCCCAAGGAGTGGCTGAAGGAAACCAAGTACCTGATCAACCAGACCGGCCGCTTCGTCATCGGCGGCCCGCAGGGCGACTGCGGCCTCACGGGCCGCAAGATCATCGTCGACACCTACGGCGGCGCCTGCCCGCACGGCGGCGGCGCGTTCTCGGGCAAGGACCCGAGCAAGGTGGACCGCTCGGCCGCCTATGCCGCGCGCTATGTCGCGAAGAACATCGTGGCTGCCGGCATCGCGCGCCAGTGCCAGATCCAGGTGGCCTACGCGATCGGCGTCGCACGGCCGATGAACGTGACCGTGTACACCGAAGGCACGGGCGTG
>JAQGMU010000503.1 GCA_028292195.1 Ramlibacter sp.
GCTGCAGTGGGGCGACATGTGGCAGGTGCTGGGTGCCAGCGCGGTGGCTTCGCCTATCGTGAAGGCCAAGTCGGTCCAGCTGGCCCAGCGCGACTTCACGCCCACCTTCACGGTCGAACAGATGGTCAAGGACCTCAGTCTGATCCTGGACGCCGGCGCCGCCAGCCACGTGCCGCTGCCGCAGACCGCGGCCACGCTGCAATTGATGCAGGCGGCCATCGCGCAGGGCGATGGCGGGGACGACTACGCGGCGATCATCAGGGCAGTGGAGCGGGCCGCCGGCCTCGAACCCTGAGGCCGCGGTTCATCGGGCGGATGCCCATGCGACCCTGGCAGCCCTATGGCATAGTGCCCCGATGGACCGGCCTCTCACGTCCACCGAATACCGGCTGCTCATAGAGCATTCGCCGGTCATGGTCTGGCGCGCGGGGCTGGACGCCAAGTGCGACTACTTCAACGCGACCTGGCTCGAGTTCACCGGCCGGACCGTGGAACAGGAGATGGGGGACGGCTGGGCCGAGGGCGTCCATCCCGACGACCTCCAGCGCTGCGTCGCGTATTACCTCGATCACTTCGGCAGGCGCCAGCCCTTCGAGATGGAATACCGGCTGCGCCGCGGCGACGGCGCGTTCCGCTGCATCTTCGACCGGGGCGTACCGTACACGGACGACAGTGGCGCGTTCGCGGGGTTCATCGGCAGCTGCGTCGACGTCGACGAGCGGCGCAGGGCCCAGGACGAGCAACAGCAGCACAGCCGGGAACAGCTCGAACTCGCGCGCGATTTCGAGAAATGGATCCTGGCGATCGTGAGCCACGACATCCGCGACCCCCTGAACACCATCCAGCTGTCCGCGCACGTTCTCTCCAGGACCTCGGAGGCGGGAGCACCCGCGAGGAAGCAGGCCGAGGTGGTCATGCGGGCAGTGGGCCGCATCCAGCACATCGTGGGTGACCTGCTCGACCTGTCGCGCGAGCGCGAAGGCTCCGGCATCTCCGTCGACCCCAAACCCACGGACCTGCGGGCCGTGTGCCAGCACATCATCGAGGAGGTCCGGGCCATCGCGACCGACCGGCAGATCACCTTCGATTGCGATGCCGACGGCAGTGGAGCTTGGGACGAACACCGCATCCTGCAAGCGATCTCCAACCTCACGTCGAACGCCGTCCAGCACGGCAAACCCGGCTCGCCGGTGCGCCTGCGCCTGACGGGTGACGAGCGCCGCGTGGCCGTCGAGGTGCACAACGAAGGCGCCATTCCCGGCGAAGTCCTGTCGCGGCTCTTCGAGCCCTTCCGCTCAGGGCGGCACCACGGCGGCCGCGGCGAAGGGCTCGGCCTCGGCCTGTTCATCGCCAAGGCGATCGCCGTGGCCCATGGAGGCGGGCTCGAGGTGGATTCGTCGGGCGGTGGGACGACCTTCCGGCTGGTCCTGCCGCGGAATGCGGCTGCTGCACAGACGGTCGCCTGAGAAGTGCCGCGCTGCAGCCTGATCGGGCTGGTGGAGAATGGCGAGATGATCGAAATCGAAATCCCGGCGCGGCGCAGCCACCTGGAAACGCTGGTGGCCGTCAAATGAAAACTGTCATCCTGGGTGCCGGCGCGCTGGGCACGATCTTCGCCGCCCACCTCGCCGAGGCCGGCCACGAGGTGGCGGTCGTCGCGCGCGAGCCGCGCGCCTCGCTGCTGCGCCGCGATGGCCTGCGGGTGCGCGGCCTGCGCGAGCTGACGGTGCAGGTGCCAGTGCACACCGATGCGTCGGTCGCCGACGATGCCGAACTGGTGATCAACGCGCTGAAGACCCAGCAGAACCCCGACGTGCTGCCGGCGATCCGGCCGCGCAAGGGCGCGGTCGCCTTCTCCTTGCAGAACGGGGTCTACAAGGACGCGGAGCTGGAAGCAGTGTTCGGCCGCGAGGGCGTGCTGGGCGCCTCGGCGATGATCAGCGGCGAAGTCGACGCCGATGGCGCGGCGCGCTTCACGCTCAACGAAATGCTGCTGGTCGGCGAGATGGGCGGCGGCATTTCCGAGCGCAGCGCGCGCATCGCCAAGCTGCTGCAGGACGCCGGCATCAACACCACCGCTTCGCCCGACATCCGCGGCGTGGAGTGGTCCAAGTACGCGCTGTTCGTGCCGATGTTCTGCCTGGCCTTGCTGACGCGGCAGCCCAGCTGGCGCTTCCTGGCCGATCCGCATGGCGCCGAAAGCATGGCGACGCTGGCTCGCGAGATGGTGCGGCTGGCGGCGGCGGAAGGCGTGGCCCTGCATCGCGAGGGCAGCATCTCCGCGGCTGCGCTGGCCGATGGCGAGCTCGCTCGAGGCGTGGCCCTGGCGCAAGCCTGGGGCGAACGCATGAAGGCCAATGCGCCTGGCCACAAAGTGTCGGCGCTGCAGGACCTGGAGAAGGGCCGCAGCACTGAAGTCGATGCCATCGTCGGCCACGCGGTGCGGCGGGCGCGGACGCTGGGCTTGCAGCTGCCCATGCTGGAAAGTTGCTGGCCGCTGTGCAGCGCGGTCTCCGCGCTGGGCGCCGCCCTCACCCCCACCCTCTCCCAGAAGGAGAAGGTGTAAATCCGCTCAGGCCGTTCCCTGGCCCATCTTGCGCAGCCGGCGCTGCGCCAAGGCAGCGAAGTGGCCTGCGGGGAAGCTCTGGAGGAAGCCGAGAAAGTCCTCGGCCTCTTCGGATTCCTTGATGTCCTTCCAGTACTCGAGTTCGAGCTCCAGGGCGATCGTGCTCTCCTGCGCCGCCGCATTCACCGGCGATGGCGCCGCCGTCGGCGCGAACTGCTCCAGCGCCTGGGCGAATTCGCGGGCCGAGGCGAAGCGCGCGTCCCTGTCCTTCGCCAGCGCGCGGGCCAGCACCGCGTCCAGCGCGGCGGGCAGCGCCGGGGCCAGCTGCGTCGGGGCCGGCGGCACCACCGACAGGATGCGCTGGATGATCGCGAAGGGGTTGTCGCCGTCGAAGGGGCGCGTGCCGGTCAGCAACTCGTACAGCACGACCCCGGCACTGAACAGGTCAGAGCGGGACTCCAGCGGCCGCCCCTGCACCTGCTCGGGCGACATGTAGCGCGTGCCCATGGCCAGCACGCCCAGCTTGGCGCCCGTGGTGGCTTCGGACTGCTGGATGCAGGCCATGCCGAAGCCGGTCAGCCGCAAGCGGCCGTTGGCAAGCAGCAGGTTGGCGGGCCGCACGCCCTGGTGCACGACGCCCTTGCCGTGGGCGTGCTCCAGCGCGGCCAGCAGGTCCCGCACCAGCGCCACCGCCATCTGGAGTGGGACGTGTTCGCCCCGGTCGAGGCGCGCCTTCAAGGTTTCGCCTTCGACGTGCTGCGTGACGAGGTAGGCATGTCCATCGGCGCGGCCGAAGTCGGTGACGACGGCGATGTTGGGGTGGGCCAGGCGCGAGGCGGCGAGCGCTTCGGCGTGGAAGCGCTCCGTGAATTCATCGGCCGCCCGTGGCGACAGGTCGTGCAACCGCACGCAGTGGAGCAGCACCTTGCACTGCAGCACGGCGTCCCTGGCCTCATGCACGGGGCCCCACGGGGCAGCGTCCAGCGAACGGATGATCTCGTAGCGTCCCAGGCTTTTCCGGTCCATCGTCCCCTCCGACTCGTATCGGAACAGTCTAGGGAGGGTGTGCGGCCGGCGGCAAACTCACCTCCAGGCGGCAGCTGGTTCCCGACAGGCGTCACGTTTTCAGTGGCTTAGCGGCAACCCCGGCCTCCGGTAGCATGGCGGGATTCCTGGAGTACCCGCATGAATGCCCACCCCAACCGGCGCAAAGTCATCGCCCTTTCGGCGCTGCTGCTTGCCGTGCCCGCGTTCGCGCAGAAGCCCGCCACGAAGAACCAGGTCGTGATACAGGTCAGCGACAACGACCCGGCCAAGTGGAACCTGGCGTTGAACAACGCCAGCAACCTGCAGAAGGACCTGGGCATGGACGACGTGGAACTCGAGATCGTCGTCTACGGTCCCGGCATCGGCATGCTGAAGGCCGGTTCGCCGGCGGCATCGCGCATTTCCACCGCACTTGGCAACGGCATCAAGATCGTCGCCTGCGAGAACACCATGGCCGGCCAGAACCTCCAGAAGGGCGACATGCTGCCGAACATCGGCTATGTGCCGGCGGGGGCGGTGGAGTTGATGCGGAAGCAGCAGCAGGGGTGGGCTTACTTGCGGCCTTGATAGGGGCGGAAGCAACGGGCATGGTGGGGTCGCTTCGCGAACCCACCCTACGAATGCGCAGCGAACACGGCGTCGAGTTGTTCCAGATAGCGCTT
>JAQGMU010000530.1 GCA_028292195.1 Ramlibacter sp.
GAGCGCGTGCTGCACAAGCCGGTGGAGGTGATCGGCCGCTTCACCCAGGCGCTGCCGAACAACTGGAAGCTGTACGTGGAGAACGTCAAGGACAGCTACCACGCCAGCCTGCTGCACATGTTCTTCACCACCTTCGAGCTCAACCGCCTGTCGCAGAAGGGCGGCGTGATCGTCGACGAGAGCGGCGGCCATCACGTCAGCTACTCGATGATCGACAAGACCGCCGCCGACGCCTCGTACAAGGAACAGGGCCTGCGCTCCGACGACGACCGCTACCGCCTGAAGGACACGACGGTGCTGGAAGGCTTCACCGAGTTCGACGACGGCATCACGCTGCAGATCCTGTCGGTGTTCCCGGGCTTCGTGCTGCAGCAGATCCAGAACTGCCTGGCCGTGCGCCAGGTGCTGCCCAAGGGCCAGGAGCGCTCCGAGCTGAACTGGACCTACATCGGCTACACCGACGACACGCCCGCACAGCGCACGGTGCGCTTGAAGCAGCTGAACCTGGTGGGGCCGGCCGGCTTCATCTCGATGGAAGACGGCGCGGTGGGCGGCTTCGTCCAGCGCGGCATCGCAGGCGCCCGCGACATGGAAGCCATCATCGAGATGGGCGGCGATACAACCGGCTCCAGCGAAGGGCGCGCCACCGAGACTTCGGTGCGCGGCTTCTGGAAGGCCTACCGCCAGCACATGGGGGCGTGAGCATGACCGACCTTCTTTCGCTCTGCTCCTTCAACGCCGCCTACGCACTGGCCATCGACAGCGACGCGCTGGAGCAGTGGCCCGCCTTCTTCGCCGAGAAGTGCATGTACCGCATCACCAACGTGGAGAACGAGCGCGAGGGGCTGCCGGCCGGCATCGTCTACGCCGACTCGCGGGCGATGCTGGATGACCGCATCGCGGCCCTGCGCGAGGCCAACATCTACGAGCGCCAGCGCTACCGCCACCTGCTGGGCATTCCCCTGGTCGAATCGGCCGATGCCCAAGGCGCCGTGGCGCGCACGCCCTTCATGGTGGCCCGCATCATGGCCACCGGCGAGACGACGCTGTTCGCCAGCGGCGAATACCGCGACCGCTTCACCACCGCAGGCGGCAAGCTGCTGCTGGCGGAACGGGTGGCGGTGTGCGACAGCACCGTGACCGACACCCTGCTGGCCCTGCCCTTGTGATGCGGCGCATCGCCCTTTCGCTCGGCGACCCGAACGGCATCGGGCCCGAAATCGTCCTGAAGGCGCTGGAGGCGCTGCAGGGCGAAGACCGGCTGCGCGTCACCGTGTTCGGCGCGCCCGCGGTGCTGGAACGCGCCGCCGCGGCGACTGGCCTGCAGGCGCTGCTGCCCAGGGTGGACCTGCGGCCCGCCGGCGAACTGCCGGTGACGTCGGCGCGCTGGGGCGAGGTCAACGCCGACGCAGGCGCCAGCGCCATCGCCTCCGCCACTGCCGCCCTCCAGGCCTGCCGTGCCGGCGAATTCGACGCCGTGGTCGCGGGCCCGCACCACGAGACGGCGATCGCCCAGGCGGGCATCCCCTTCAGCGGCTACCCCTCGCTGGTGGCGCGGGTGTGCGGCCAGCCTGAAGGCAGCGTGTTCCTGCTGCTGGTGGGCGGCGGGCTGCGCATCGTGCACGTGACGCTGCACGAAAGCGTGGCGACGGCCCTGGCCCGCATCACGCCGGAGCTGATCGTCGCGGCCACCCAGGCCGGCGTGCGCGGCTGCCGGATGCTGGGGGTCGCGCAGCCTCGCATCGCGCTGTTCGGCATCAACCCGCACGCTTCGGAAGGCACGCTGTTCGGTCCCGAGGACGAACAGCGCGTGGTGCCTGCCGCGCGGCAGCTGCGCGCGCAAGGCCTGGACCTCACCGGGCCGCAAGGCGCCGACGTGCTGCTGGCCGGGCGCAGCCACGACCTGTACGTGGCCATGCTGCACGACCAGGGCCACATTCCCGTCAAGCTGCTGGCGCCGCAGGCGGCCAGCGCCATTTCCATCGGCGCCGACGTGCTGCTGGCCAGCACCGGCCATGGCAGCGCGATGGACATCGCCGGCACCGGCACGGCCCGGCCCGACGCCCTGCTGCGCAGCCTGCGCCTGCTGGCCGGCCTGTCCCGGGACTGATTGCCCACCATGCCCTACGACATCCGCATTGCCGGCACCGACGTGCATTTCCCCTGCGCGCCGGACCAGAACCTCCTCGACGCCGCACTCAAGGCGGGGATCGAGATGCCCTACTCCTGCCGCAAGGGCGTGTGCGGCAACTGCGCCGGCGGCGTGGCGGCGGGCGAGGTGGCCAGTCCGCCCAGCGAGGCCAAGCCGGCCGGCCAGCACCTGTACTGCCAGTGCCTGCCGCAAAGCGACCTGGAGATCGTGCCGGAAGCCTGGCACCGCTTCGACCCGGCGGCGCGCAAGATTTTCACCGTCAAGGTGTTCCGCAACACGCTGGCGGCCGACGACGTCAACGTGCTGCAGCTGCGCCTGGCGGCGGGCCAACGCGCGAAATTCAAGGCCGGCCAGTACCTGCAGGTGGCCTTGCCGGACGGCAGCCGGCGCTCGTATTCGATGGCCAACGCGCCGCACGAAAGCGACATGCTGCAGCTGCACATCCGCCACGTGGCCGGCGGCCAGTTCACGCAGATCGTGCCGCAGCTGAAAAGCGGCGACACGCTGCAGGTGGAGCTGCCCTACGGCAACTTCGAGCTGAAGGAGGAGACCTCGGCGCCCATGCTGTGCGTGGTGGGCGGCACCGGCTTCGCGCCGGTGAAGTCATTGCTGGACGACCTGGTGAAGAAGGGCGTGAAGCGGCCGGTGACGCTGGTCTGGGGCGGCCGCAATCGCGCCGGCCTGTACCTGATGGCGGCAGTGGAGCGCTGGAAGAAGCTGCTGCCTGGGTTTCGCTTCATCCCCGCACTGGAAGATGCGGCCGACGCGCAGGCACTGGAAGGCTTTCATGGCCGGGTGGACGACGCCGTGCGCGCCCGCTACCCGGCCCTGGCGGGGCACGAGGTCTACTGCTGCGGCTCGCC
>JAQGMU010000535.1 GCA_028292195.1 Ramlibacter sp.
CGACGCCAAGTCCAACGAGGACCTGACGCGCAGCATCCTGCTGCAGATCATCCTGGATGAGGAAGCCGGCGGAGCGCCGATGTTCAGCTAAGCCGCGCTTGGCAACCTCATCCGCTTCTACGGCCAGGCCATGCAGGGCTTCATGGGGACCTACCTGGAAAAGAACGTGCAGGCCTTCACGGACCTGCAGACCAAGCTGGCGGAACAGTCGAAAAATGTCACGCCCGAAGTGTGGGCGCAGTTCATGAACGTCCAGAGCCCGCTGACCATGATCGAGAAGATGCAGGAGCAGATGGCCAAGCAGACCGAGCAGATGCTGGGCGCATTCGGCATCAAGAAATAAGTCTTTCGGTCTCTGGGACAATAGGGGGATGAGCGAACTCGCGGCCCCCGCAGCCACCACCACTCCCACCACGACGCCGAAGGTCGGCTTCGTCAGCCTGGGCTGCCCCAAAGCCCTCACCGATTCCGAACTGATCCTCACGCAACTGAGCGCGGAAGGCTACGCCACGTCCAAGACCTTCGAAGGCGCGGACCTGGTGATCGTCAACACCTGCGGCTTCATCGACGACGCGGTCAAGGAAAGCCTGGACACCATCGGCGAAGCGCTGGCGGCCAACGGCAAGGTGATCGTCACCGGCTGCCTGGGCGCGCGGGCGGGCGACGCCGGCGGCAACCTGGTGCGGCAGATGCACCCCTCCGTGCTGGCCGTCACCGGCCCGCACGCGACCCAGGAAGTGATGGACGCAGTGCACGCGCACCTGCCGAAGCCGCACGACCCCTTCATCGACCTGGTCCCGGCGGCCGGCATCAAGCTCACGCCCAGGCACTACGCGTACCTGAAGATCAGCGAAGGCTGCAACCACCGCTGCACCTTCTGCATCATTCCCTCGATGCGCGGCGACCTGGTGAGCCGGCCGATCGGCGACGTGCTGAAGGAAGCGCGCGCGCTGTTCGAGGGCGGCGTGAAGGAACTGCTGGTGATCAGCCAGGACACTTCCGCCTACGGCGTCGACGTCAAGTACCGCACCGGCTTCTTCGACGGCCGCCCGGTGAAGACGCGGATGCTGGACCTGGTGCAGGCGCTGGGCGAGATGGCCGAGCCTTATGGCGCCTGGGTGCGCTTGCACTACGTCTATCCGTACCCACATGTGGATGACGTGATCCCGTTGATGGCCGAAGGAAAGGTGCTGCCTTACCTGGACGTGCCGTTCCAGCACAGCCACCCCGACGTGCTGCGCCGCATGAAGCGCCCCGCCAGCGGCGAGAAGAACCTGGAGCGCATCGCCCGCTGGCGCGAGCTGTGTCCCGAACTCGTCGTGCGCAGCACCTTCATCGCCGGCTTCCCCGGCGAGACCGAAGCCGAGTTCCAGCACCTGCTGGACTTCCTGCGCGAGGCGCGCATCGACCGGGCGGGGTGCTTCGCCTACAGCCCGGTGGCAGGCGCCGCCGCCAACGACATCCCCGGCATGCTGCCCAAGGAAGTGCGCGAGGAACGCCGTGCGCGCTTCATGGCGGTGGCGGAGGAAGTGTCGGCCGACAAGCTGAAGCGGCGCGTGGGCGCCACGATGCAGGTGCTGGTGGATTCGGCGCCGGCGCTGGGCCGCAAGGGCGGCGTGGGCCGCTCCTATGCCGATGCGCCGGAGATCGACGGCACGGTGCGGCTGCTGCCGCCGCAGAAATTGAGCAAGCGGCTGGCGGTGGGTGAATTCACCAAGGCCCGCATCGTCGGCACCGACGGGCACGACCTCGTGGCAGAGCCGATCTGAGCGCGCTTCGCCGACTCGAGAGCCCCTCAATATTTCTCTGGCAGAAACAACAAAGCCGGCAAAGCCGGCTTTATCATTCGCAGGTCGGATGGACCGACCATTTGGTGCCCAGGAGAGGACTCGAAGCTCCACGGACACGTTCGTGGCCGCGACGGGCAACAAAAAAGCCGGCTTCAGCCGGCTGATTGGTGCCCAGGAGAGGACTCGAACCTCCACGGAGTTACCCGCTAGTACCTGAAACTAGTGCGTCTACCAATTCCGCCACCTGGGCATTTCAGGAAAAACAAGATTGTATATCAAAAATTTAGACCGACAGACGACCGGCTTGCTCGATGAAATCGAGGGCGTGATCCAGGGACACCGCGACGGCCACGGCTACGTGCAGCGCGACGACGGCGAAGGTGACATCTACCTTCCTCCCAATGAAATGCGAGCGGTTCTGCACCGCGACCGCGTCAAGGCGCGGATCGTGCGGCATGACCGCAAGGGCCGCGCCGAAGGCCGCGTCGTCGAGATCATCGAGCGTCCTCCGCATCCCATCATCGGCCGCCTGCTGCACGAAAGCGGCGTCTGGCTCGTCGCACCCGAAGACAAGCGCTACGGCCAGGACGTGCTCATTCCCAAAGGCGCCACCGGCCTGGCCAAGTCGGGCCAGGTGGTCGTGGTCGAACTGACCGAGCCACCCAGCCTGTACGGGCAGCCGGTGGGCCGCGTGAAGGAAGTGCTGGGCGAGATCGACGACGCCGGCATGGAGATCGAGATCGCGGTGCGCAAGTACGGCGTGCCCTACGAGTTCTCGGAAGCGGGCATCGCCCAGGCCCGGTCGCTGCCGGACAAGGTGCGCCCGCAGGACCGCAGGGGGCGCGTCGACCTGACCGACGTGCCGCTGGTCACCATCGACGGCGAGGACGCGCGCGACTTCGACGACGCCGTCTATTGCGAGCCGGCCCGCGTCGGCCGCGGCAAGGGCTGGCGCATGCTGGTCGCCATCGCCGACGTCAGCCACTACGTGGAAACCGGCAGCGCGATCGACGTCGACGCCTACGACCGCGCCACCAGCGTCTACTTCCCGCGCCGCGTGATCCCGATGCTGCCGGAGAAGCTGTCGAACGGCCTGTGCTCGCTGAACCCCGAAGTCGACCGCCTCTCCATGGTTTGCGACATGCTGGTCACGGCCACCGGCGACATCCATGCCTACCAGTTCTATCCGGCCGTGATCCACAGCCATGCGCGCATGACGTACACCGAGGTGGCGGCCATCCTGGCCAACACCCGCGGGCCGGAAGCGACGCGGCGCAAGGACCTGGTTCCGCATTTCCTGAACCTGCACGACGCCTACCGCGCGCTGCTGAAGGCACGCAACGTCCGCGGCGCGGTCGACTTCGAAACGACCGAGACGCAGATCA
>JAQGMU010000538.1 GCA_028292195.1 Ramlibacter sp.
CGGCTACTTTCGCAGCAATGCGTCGGCACCCGCGCGTGCGGTGGCCGACGCGGCCGGCCGAGCGCTCGGTGCGCAGGAGGAAGTGGAGTGGCCCGACGCCGCGTTGGCCCGCGCCGCCGCCTTCATCGTCAGCGCCAGCGAAGGCGGCAGCCTGCACCTGCCGGACCTGCGCGCGCGGGCGCAGGATTTCGAACCGCTGTCGGTCGACCGCTTCATCGCCGGCGCGCTGCAGCCGGCCCACTGGTACGTGAAGGCGCAACGCTTCCGCCGCGCCTACCGCGACAAGGTCAACGCCTTGTTCGGACACTGGGACCTGCTCATTGCCCCGGCGACGCCGGTCAGCGCGCCGCTGCTGGGCAGCGAGTGGATCGAGATCGATGGCGCCCGCCATCCGTGCCGGCCGTCGCTGGGCCTGCTGACGCAGCCGATCTCCTTCGCCGGCTGCCCGGTGGTGGCCGCGCCCTTGTGGCCCGAAGGTACCGGCGGCCTGCCGCTGGGCGTGCAGCTGATCGCGGCGCCGTGGCGCGAGGACGTCTGCCTGCGCGCCGCCAAGGTCCTGCAGGACGCCGGAATCTGCTCCCTCTCCCCTCTGGGGAGAGGGTTGGGGTGAGGGGCGGCCGCATGGAAATCAACGACCCCGAAACGCTGGCCGAAGTGACGCGCCAGTTCGCCCGCTACGAACAGGCGCTGGTCACCAACGACGTCGACGTGCTGGACGAACTGTTCTGGCAGAGCCCGCGCGTGCTGCGCTATGGCGCTACCGAGAACCTGTACGGCAGCGACGAGATCGCGGCCTTCCGCGCGGCCCGGCCCGGCAAGGGCCTGCAGCGTGAAGTGACGCGCACCGTCATCACCACCTTCGGCCGCGACTTCGCCACCGCCAACATCGAATTCGTGCGCGCCGGCAGCGAGCGCGTCGGCCGCCAGAGCCAGGCCTGGGCGCGGCTGCCGGAAGGCTGGCGCGTGGTGGCGGCGCATGTGAGCCTGCTGCAGACCCCATGATCGAACTCGCCGCCCAACCCTTCGCCTTCCGCTTCGAACCGGCGCACACCGCGCTGGTGATCATCGACATGCAGCGCGACTTCATCGAGCCCGGTGGCTTCGGTGAAAGCCTGGGCAACGACGTCAGCCTGCTGGAGGCCATCGTGCCGGCCTGCCGTCGCGTGCTGGGCGCCTGGCGCGAGCTCGGTGGCCTGGTGGTGCACACGCGCGAGGCCCATCGCGCCGACCTGTCCGACTGCCCGCCCGCCAAGCGCAACCGCGGCAACCCGACGCTGCGCATCGGCGACGACGGTCCGATGGGGCGCATCCTGGTGGCCGGCGAGCCGGGCAACCAGATCATTCCGGCGCTGGCGCCTGCCGCCGGCGAAATCGTGCTCGACAAGCCGGGCAAGGGCGCGTTCTACGCGACGCCGCTGCAGCGGATGCTGGACGAACGCGGCATCACCCACCTGCTGTTCATGGGCGTCACCACCGAAGTCTGCGTGCAGACCAGCATGCGCGAAGCCAACGACCGCGGCTACGACAGTCTGCTGCTGGAGGACTGCACCGAGAGCTACTTTCCGCAGTTCAAGCAGGCGGCCGTGGACATGATCCGGGCCCAGGGCGCGATCGTCGGCTGGACGGCGGGCAGCAAGCAGTTGCTGGCCGCGCTCACGGCACGATAGGCTGCAGCACCAGCGGCCCCTGCACCAGCAGCAGGCTGCGGTAGATCACGTTGCTGCCCCAGTACATTTCGAGGTAGGAAGGTTCGGGCCTTACACCCAATCCTCGCCCCGCAGCTCGCGAACCAGCCAGGCGCAGTAGATAGGGGCCGCCACCAATCCGGGCACGCCAAACCCCGCCTCCAGCACCAGCATCGAGGCCAGCATCGCGTAGGTCGGCACATTGGTGCGGCCGCCGACGATGCGGGCGTTCAGGAAGTATTCGAGCTTGTGCACCACCACCAGGAAGCCGAGCGAGGCGACGCCCAGCCAGACCGACACCGTCAGTGCCGCCACCGTGATCGCCGCGTTCGACAGCAGGTTGCCGATGATGGGCACGAGGCTGGCGAAGAAGGTGAAAGCCACCAGCGTGGACGCCAGCGGCACCTTGTAGCCGAACGTCGGCAGGATCACCAGCAGGTACAACGCGGTGAGCGCGGCGTTGATGGCGGAGATGCGCAGCTGGGCCGCGAACACATCGGCGAAGGCGATGGCCAGCTGCCGCAGCCGGGCTTGCGCCACCAGCACCAGCGGCCGGCTTGGCGGCCGCAGCGCCTTGCGGTGGACGGCGGCCGCGGTGGCAGCCATGAGCCCGATGGCCAGCCCGATGATGATGTGCACCAGCACCTTGAGTGCCTCGCCGGTCCAGCGCGGCATCTCGCCGGCATGGGCCCGCAGCCAGTTGGTGACCGTATGCTGCACGGCGTCGGCCGACTCGGGCAGGCGCGCGACGATCCACTGCGGGGCGGTGGCGCGCAGCTGGTCCAGCGTGTCGGCCAGCAGTTGCATCAGCCGGCCGAGGCCGCCGGAGGAGACGTTGAACAGCAACTCGAAGCCGGCCAGCAGCGCCAGCGCCGAAGCCGCCACCGCGCCGGACAGCAGGGCCCAGCGCAGGGCTCGCTTCTTCCATGAGCCGCCGGCAGGGCCGGTGAAGTTGCGCACGGCACGGTAGAGCACGAAGCCCGCCAGGCCGGCGAACAGGGCCGAGAGAAGGTGCAGCCAGAGGATGGTCAGCAGGGTGGCGCCGGCCAGCAGGATGCTGCGCAGGCGCATCTGGTCCGTCAGCAGGCTGGGGATGGCAGTGGGTTCGTGGGGAAAGGTGGGCTTCACCGGGCGGATTGTGCCGCGCATGGCGCGCGGCAGGCGGCCCGGACGAAGCGCAATGCAACGCGGCCTTGGCCGCCACCGCTCAGTTCGCCTTGGGCCGCCCGTACTTCGCGGTGAAGCTCGCCTTGGCCAGCGTGTTGGCATTGATCATGAAGCCGGCCAGGGCGGCGGTGGCGTCGGCCGGGATGTCGAGCTTGTCGGTCTTGAGTGCATGGACCGTGAAGATGTAGCGGTGCGGCTTGTCGCCGGGCGGCGGGCAGACGCCGCCCCAGGCCGCCGTCCCGTAGTCGATGCGCACCTGCCTTGCGCCGGCCGGCAGGTTGGCGTTGCTCGCGTTGCCGGCATCGGCCTTCAGTTCGGTGGTGGTGGCCGGGATGTTGATCACCGACCAGTGCCACCAGCCGGAACCCGTGGGCGCATCCGGGTCGTAAACCGTCACCGCGAAACTCTTGGTGTCCTTGGGCGCGCCGCTCCACTTCAGGGCCGGCGACTTGTTCTCGCCATTGCAGCCGAACACATTGGCCTCGAACTTCTTGTCGATCGTGCCGCCGGGCTTGATGTCGGGACTTTCCAGCTTGAAGGCGGCAGCGGGGGCAGGGGCGGCGACGCCAAGCAGCAGCGCGGTGCCGAGCAGGATGCGGAACATGGACTCTCCTTTGTTTTGCGCAGGCGATGATGCTCCAGCGGGCGGCGCTTGTCGACGGCCGGGGCGCGCTACACCGCAGAGAGGTGCTTGCCGACGATGCCCGCCAGCTCGAACATCGTCACCTGCGGCTTGCCGAACACCGGCGCCAGCTTGGCGTCGGCGTTGATCGAGCGCCTGTCCTTGGCGTCCTGCAGGCCGTTGGCCTTGATGTAGTCCCAGATGCGCTTGATCACCTCGGTGCGGGCGATCGGCTCGTTGCCCACCACGGCGGCCAGTGCGGCGCTGGGCTTCAGGCCGGTGCCGGTCTTGCGCGGCGTGGCCGGCTTCTTGGCCGCCGCCTTCTTGGCCGGTGCGGCTTTCTTCGCGGCCGGTGCCTTCTTCGCTGCCACCGCCTTGGCGGCCTTGGCCGTGGCCTTGTACGGAGTGCCCGGTTCCTTGGCCGCGCGCGGCTTGCCGGCGGCGCCCGCACCCGCTCGCGGCGGGAACTTGGACTTGCGCGGCTCGAACTCGAAGTTCACCTTGCCCGCTTCGGCGTCCCAGGCCAGGAAGGCCTTGAACGGGCGGCGCGTGCGCATCGAAACGAACTTGTCCAGCAGGTCGGTCTTGCCGGTGGCCAGCAACTTGGCCATCTGCTCGCGCTCCACCGGCTGCTGCAGGATGATCTTGCCGCTGCGGAAGTCGCAGGTCGGCGTCGGGTGGTCGTGCGTGGGCACGGCGCGCTCGCAGACGTAGTTGCTGCCCCATTCGAAGACGCGGTGGCCGCACTTGGGGCAGGGGCCCAGCGGCTCCTGCGCCGACAGGTCGACGATCTCGCCGGACTCGGCATTCTTGTCCTCGCCGAAGTCGAACTCCAGCTTCCAGTTCTTCTCTTCCTCGTCGTAGGCCAGCGCCAGTTCGGCGGTGAAGGGCCAACCGGCCTTGGAGCGGAAGCCCTGCAGCGGGCCGATGCGCTTGTTGCGCAGGAAGTCTTCCACCTCCGCCAGTTCGAAGGCCCGGCCGGCGGGAATCTTGGTGAACGAGAAGCCGCAGGGCTCCTGGCCCGGCTTGCCGATGCAGTTGTAGCGCCGGTAGGTCTCCTGCACCACGCCGCCGCAGTTGGGGCAGGGCGTCTTCAGCGTGGCGTAGTCGCCGGGCACCGTGTCGCGGTCGTATTCCTTGGCCTTCATGACGATGCGCTTCGTCATGTCGGCGATCTCGTGCATGAAGGTCTCGCGCGAGAGCTTGCCGTGCTCCATTTGGGCCAGCTTGTATTCCCACTCGCCGGTCAGCTCGGGCTTGCTCAGCTCCTCCACGCCGAGGCCGCGCAACAGCGTCATCAGCTGGAACGCCTTGGCGGTCGGAATCAGCTCGCGGCCTTCCCGCAGCATGTACTTCTCGTTGATCAGGCCTTCGATGATGGAGGCGCGCGTGGCTGGCGTGCCCAGGCCCTTCTCCTGCATCGCTTCGCGCAGCTCGTCGTCCTCGACGAACTTGCCGGCGCCTTCCATCGCGCCCAGCAGCGTCGCTTCGCTGTAGCGCGCCGGCGGCCGGGTCTTCAGGCCCTTGGCCTCCGCCGTTTCGGTGCGGACCATCTCGCCCGGCTTCACCGGCACCAGGTTCTGGCCCTTGTCGCCTTCCTTGGCGTCC
>JAQGMU010000661.1 GCA_028292195.1 Ramlibacter sp.
CGCGGCTCGCTGCCCCGGCTGGCCGGCCGCGTGCCCGACCTCGCCGACCCGCCGCCCGGCTGCCGCTTCGCACCGCGCTGCCCGGTCGCCCTGCCGGAGTGCTCGGCGCGGCCCGTGCTCGCCGGCCCCGGCGCCCATCGCGTCGCCTGCTGGCAGGACGCCGTCAGCCGCAGGGCCTCTGAGCAGCGTCTGGAGACGACGGCGTGAGCGCGCCGGCGCCCCTGCTGGCGGTGGAGGACCTCGAGGTGCGCTTCGCGCCGCGCGGCCGGCGCGGACCGGTCGTGCAGGCCGTCGCCGGCGTGAGCTTCTCGCTGCAGCCGGGCGAGGTGCTCGCGCTGGTCGGCGAGTCGGGCTCGGGCAAGACGACGCTCGGCCGCGCGATCCTCGGCCTGCAAATCCCGACCGCCGGCCGCGCTGTCCTCGACGGCGTCGACGTCACCGAGCGCCCCGCCCGCGGGCCGCAGAGCGTCCACGCGCTCGTGCAGCCGGTCTTCCAGGATCCCTACAGCTCGCTGGACCCGCGCTGGGCCGTCCGGCGCACGATCCGCGAGCCGCTCGACGCCCAGCAGCAGGGCACGCCGGCCGAGCGCGACGCCCGCGTGGCCGAGCTGCTGGACCAGGTCGGGCTGACCGAGGCCCACGGCGACCGCCTCCCGGCCGAGCTGTCGGGCGGCCAGCGCCAGCGTGTCGCCATCGCGGCCGCGCTCGCGCCGCACCCGCGGCTGATCGTCGCCGACGAGCCCGTCAGCGCCCTCGACATGCTCGTCCAGGCGCAGATCCTCAACCTGCTCGACGACCTGCGCCGCGAGCTCGGCATCGCGCTGCTGTTCATCAGTCACGACCTCGGGGTCGTGCGCCACGTCGCCGACCGGGCGGCGGTCATGTACCGCGGCGAGATCGTCGAGCAGGGCCCGGCGGGCGAGGTCCTGCAGCACCCCGAGCACGCCTACACCAAGGCCCTTCTGGCCGCGCATCCCACGGTCCCCGCACCGCCATCCCGCCCCACCAACCACCCGCACTAGGAGCCTGCCTTGCCGACCGCGCACGTCAACGGGATCGACCTCAACTACTCGCTCGAAGGCGACGGCGACGAGACCGTCGTGCTGGTCAACGGCCTGGCCGACGATCTCGCCACCTGGGACTTCCAGATGGAGGCGCTGCTCGGCGCCGGCTATCGCGTCCTGCGCTTCGACAACCGCGGCATCGGGAGCTCCGAGGCGCCCGCCGGTCCGTACACCACGGCGCTGTTCGCCCAGGACACGAAGGCCCTGGTCGACCAGCTCGGCCTCACCGACTTCCACCTGCTCGGCGTCTCGATGGGCGGCATGATCGCCCAGGAGTACGCCATCGCCAACCCCGGCGACCTGCGGTCGCTGATGCTGGCCTGCACCTATGCGGCGCCCGGCCCGTTCTGCTCGCGGATGTTCGGCCTGTGGGAGGAGCTCGCGCGCAAGGAGGGCGTCGCGTTCGTCATGCGCGACGTGACGCTGTGGGCCTTCACCGTGCCGTTCTTCCAGGAGCGCGAGGACGAGCTGCGCGAGTTCGAGGCCGAGATGGCCCAGATCGCCCAGCCCGTCGAGGCCTACCTCGCCCAGCTGCACTCGATCCAGCACCACGACACCACCGACCGCCTGGGCCGCATCACGGTCCCGACGCACGTGCTCGCGGGGGAGGAGGACATCCTCATCCCCACCCGGCTGTCGCACGCGCTGCACCAGCTGGTGCCCGGCTCGCAGTGGGGCACGGTCCCCGGCGGCCACGCGTGCCTGTGGGAGCACCCCGAGCCGTTCAACCAGGCCGTCCTGGACTTCCTGTCCAGCGTCGGCGCCAAGGCCTAGCAGGACCCATGGAGAGAGAGCGCACGATGAGCAAGGACATCATGAACGGGCAGGAGGCCGAGGAGCGCCTGGCGCGCCAGTTCCTGCAGGGTCGGATCGACCGCCGGACGTTCCTGCATCGCGGGGCCGTGATGGGCGCCGCGGGCGGCGGCCTGCTGGCCTCGCTGCTGGCGGCGTGCGGCGGCAGCACGAAGCCCCTGGGCAACACGACCGACGCGAACGGCGGATCGGGCGGCGGCGCGGCGGTGAAGGGCGGCACCCTGAAGGCCGCGCTGACCGGCGAGCCCGACTCGCTGGATCCCGCCAAGTCCCAGATCTACACCGGCGCGCAGGTCTACGACAACGTCTTCAGCAAGCTCGTCGACCTCGACGAGAACCAGAAGGTCTACGGCGTCCTGGCCACCAAGTGGACCCAGATCGATCCGCAGACGTGGACCTTCGAGCTGCGCGACGGCGTGACGTTCCACAACGGTGAGCCGTTCACGGCCACCGACGTCAAGTACACCTTCGAGCGGATCGCCGATCCCAAGACCGCCTCGGGCTACGCGCCGCTCTACGACGTCATCAAGTCGATCTCCGTCGACTCGCCGACCAAGGTGACGTTCAAGCTCAAGACCCCGTTCGGGCCGTTCCTGACCAACCTGGCCAACAACGGCGAGATCGTCAACAAGACCGCCATCGAGGCCAAGGGGTCGGCCCGCAAGCCGGTCGGCACCGGACCGTTCAAGTTCGTCGAGTGGATCCAGGGCGACCACGTCACGCTCGCGCGCAACGAGAGCTACTTCGACGCCGGCAAGCCGCATCTCGACGGCATCGTCTTCCGGTTCGCCCAGGTCGACCAGAGCCGCATCGACGGGCTGCGCTCCAAGGAGCTCGACTGGGTCGACGCGGTCCCGCTGCAGCAGCTCGCCGTGCTGCAGAAGGACCCGACGTTCACCTACGTCGGCTCCAAGGTGTCCGGGATCCCGGACTTCCTGGCCATGAACACCAAGAAGGCGCCGTTCGACAACAAGGCGCTGCGCCAGGCGATCGCGCTGGCCGTCGACAAGTCCGAGATCCGCTCGGTGGCCTACTTCGGCGCCGGTGAGGACGGCGGGGAGGAGGTGCCGTCGGGCTCGCCGTGGTACGACGGCGGCGACCCCTACGCCAAGCCGGACCTGGCGGCGGCCAAGGCCAAGATGGCCGAGGCCGGCCACGCCGGCGGGCTGACGATCGAGTACCTCGGCCTGCCGCAGTACCCCGAGCTGCTCAAGACCGGCCAGGTCGTGCGCGAGCAGCTCAAGAAGATCGGCATCACCATGAACATCAAGCAGGTCGACGTGTCGGTGTGGTTCGACCGCTTCTCCAAGGGCCAGTACCAGATCACGTCGGCCTACCAGGAGCGCACCATCGACCCCGACAACTTCTACTCGCTGGTGCTCAAGTCCGGCGGCTCGATCAACACCACCGGGTACGCCAACCCCAAGGCCGATGCGCTCATCACCCAGGCGGCCAAGGAGACCGACGACGCCAAGCGCAAGGCGCTCTACAGCGAGCTGCGCAAGATCGTCTGGGACGACGTGCCGCTGTTGTTCGTGCACTACGAGACGTTGAACTACCTGATGCGCAAGGGCGTGACGGGCTCGACGACCAACCCGACGCTCGAGCTGCGGATGGGCGACGTGTCGCTGCCGAAGACGTAGGCGACGGGCCGGCGCCGCGCGCTGTGCGCGGCGCCGCTCCGCGCGGATCGAGAGCGGCCGGTCCCATCCGGTACGCGATCGTTGCATTTGCCACACACCCCCAAGTGGCAAAACGTACGAAACCGGGGCATGGCCGGCCCGCTACCG
>JAQGMU010000572.1 GCA_028292195.1 Ramlibacter sp.
CAGCGCGTAGTTCTGGAACACCATCGCGATGTAGCGAACCATCGGCGAGACGTCGTTGACCACCAGGTCGCCCATCCGGAAGGAGCCGCTGCCAACGGTTTCCAGGCCGGCGATCATGCGCAGCAGCGTCGACTTGCCGCAGCCCGAAGGGCCCACGAGGACGACGAATTCGCCGTCCTCGGCCCGCGCGCTCACGCCGTGCAGGATCTCCTGGCTGCCGAAGCCCTTGCGTACGTTCTCTATGCTGATTGCCGCCACTCGTCACGCCTTCCCGATGCCCGCGCGCCGGAGGTTGCGCCGCCATTCGGTGGCCACCCCCTGCAGCGCCTGCTTGGCGGTCTTCTGCCCGAGCAGGGCCTCGGAGACGCCGGTGCGCAGCGCGATCTCCAGCCCATCCCACGCCGCTTCCTGGGGAATGGGGATGCCCGTCTCGATCGCTTCCGCGGCGGCCGACGGCCAGCCCAGCTTGGCGACCATGTCGGGATCGCGCAGCGACGAGCCGCGCGGCGGCGCATTGCCCCCTTCCATCGAACGGACCATGGCCTGCTTGCTGCACGCCATGCGCACGAACTCCATGGCCCAATCCTGGTGCTTCGAATATTTCGAGATCGCCATGAACTGGCCATCGATGAGGCTGCGGTTCTGCTCCTTCGAAGGATGGCCGGGCATGGTCGACCAGGCCCAGCGGCCGCCGGTGCTGGAGAGCTTGGGGTCGTTGAACAAGGTGCCATAGGAAGAGAACGTGACCGACATCGCGTACTTGTCCTTCTGCGCCCCCGCGATGATCTCGTCGAACTCCCAGGTCATGGCCTCGGGCGGCACGACCTTGTCCTTCTGCGCCAGGTCGGCGTAGAACTGCAGGCCGGCCGCCGCCTTGTCGTCGTCGATGAAGACTTCGCCGGTCTTGAAGTCCAGCAGCCGGCCGCCGGCGGAGAAGATCCAGGGCACGACGTTGGTGAACGTTCCCGCGCCCTGCTTGCCCATCAGCCCGAACCCGTAGCGGGTGGGCGGTGAGTTGACCGCCAGGGCTGCCTTCTCGAACTCCGCAAAGGTCCTGGGCGCCTGCGCAAACCCGGCCTGTTGCAGCAGCGCCTTCTGGTAGTGCAGGATCTGCGCCGTGAGGCGATAGGGAATGCCGACGAGTTTGCCGTTGTAGGTTCCCGCCACCTTGCCGCCCTTGAGGAAATCGTCCCAGGCGAAATCCGGGTCACGGGCCATGATCTTGCGGACCACTTCATTGTGGTCGAGGACGTGGGGGGCCATCCATCCCGACATCTGGACCGACAGCATCGCGAGGTCGATGCCGGTCGATCCCGCGTTCAGTTCGGCTTTCAATCGCGCCCGCCAGGCATCGACCGGCAGCATCGTGAAATCGATCTTGATGCCGTGGACCTTCTCGAAGGTCGGCGCGACCTCATCCAGGAGTGTCCGCTTCCAGGCGCGGGAGTTCTCGCACACCAGCACGAGCTTGTCCGGCTTGGCCTGCGACCACGCCTTCACCGCGGGAGCCGCCAGCAAGCCGGCAGCCGCGCCCTTCAACAATTGCCTTCTATGGAATCCAGTCATGACTTGTCTCCTTGGTTTCAGCTCACACGACGCTCGACTTCAACCCTTGACCGCTCCCGACGACAAGCCGGCCACCAGGTGGCGCTGCGCCAGGAACGAAAAAAGGATGACCGGCAGCGTCACCAGCATTCCGGATGCCGTGAGGCCGCCCCAGTCCATGCCGGAGTCGCCCGCGTTGAAGGCCGCCATCATCACGGGCAGGGTCTGCGTCGCGTTGTTGGTCAGGACGGCGGAAAACAGGAAGTCGTTCCACGCCAGCTGCAGGCACAGGATGCTGGCCGCGACCAGCCCGGGCCGCGCCAGCGGCAGGATCACGAACCGGAAGGCGGCAAAGCGGCTCGCCCCGTCGATCCAGGCGCTTTCCTCCAGTTCGACCGGCAGGTCCTCGAAATACCCGCGCATGATCCACACCACGAGCGGCAGGCTGAAGGTGGTGTACGCGAGGACGACGCTCAGGCGCGTCGTGGCGAGGCCGACCTTGTTGAACAGCAGGTACATGGGGACGAGCACGGCGATCGGCGGCAGCATCCGCATCACGAGCAATGCGAAGAACAGGACCGAGCGGCCCCGGAAGGGAAAGCGCGCGAAGGCGTAGGCCGCGGGGGCGCCGACGCACAGCGACAACAGCACCGCGCTGGTCGACACGATCAGCGTATTCGTGAAGGCCCGCACGAAATCCGCCCGCACCAGTACGGCGGCATAGTTCTCGAGCGTCGGCCACCACAGGTAGAGCGGCGGCGACGCGAACACCTGGTCCCGCGTCTTCAACGACAGGCCGAACACCCAGAGCACGGGAAACAGGAACGCCAGGACCAGGAACGTGAGCGTCACGTAGATCAGCGCCGACTGAAGCTGGCGCGCGCGGGGAGAGCCGACGACGGCGGCCATCAGAGCGCCTCCCTGCGGCGAATGACGACGATGAAGAGCATGCACATCACCAGCGACATCAGCAGCATCAGCCACGCCGCGGCGGCGCCGATGCTGAAGTCGAACTGCACGAAGGTCACGAGGTACGTGTACATCGACAGCACCATCGTGCTGTTGGCGGGGCCGCCGCCGGTCATCGCATAGATGTTGTCGAAGGCGCGGAACTCGAAGATCGTGCGCAGCAGCAGCGCGACGAGCAGGTAGGGCCGCAGCATCGGCAGCGTGACGAACCAGAACGTGGCCAGCCGGCTCGCGCCGTCGATGGCCGCGGCTTCGAGCGGCTCGCTCGGCAGCGAGCGCAGGCCGGCCAGCAGGATGATCGCGACGTAGGTCGTGTTCTGCCACACGCCCACCACCCAGATGGCGTAGATGGCCGTGTCGGGCCGCCCAAGCCAGACGATCTTCTCGCCGATCCACTGGTTGAAAACCCCGTGACTCGGGTCGAGCAGCAGCTTCCAGCACAGCGCGCCGACGATGGGCGTGACCATCATCGGCACGATCAGCGCCGTGCGGAAGATGCGCATGCCCGGCAGGTCGACGTTCAGCAGCAGCGCGATGCCCAGGCCGAGCAGCATCTGCGCCGCCACCGTGGCGGCGGTGTAGCCGAAGGTGATGAGGATCGCCTGCAGGAAGACCGGGTGGGTCAGCACGTCGTCGTAGTTGGCCAGGCCGACGAAGCGCCCGCTGAACAACGGCTGCTCCAGGCCCCACGCGGTGAAGCTCAGGTAGAAGGAAAAGACGAGCGGCAGGCCGAAGACGCACAGCATCAGCACGAAGGTCGGCATCACCGTGGCCTGCACGAAATGCCGGTCGACGAAGCGTTCGAGCGCTGTGTTTTTCATTCGAAGAGGTCGGCCTGGTCCACGAGCACCTTGGGCAGCGAGCGCAGTATCTCGGTCAGATGGTGGCGCATCGCCCGGTCGGCGGCTTCCG
>JAQGMU010000314.1 GCA_028292195.1 Ramlibacter sp.
GCCAGCTTCTTCAGGTCGAACTGCAGCAGCCGTTCGTCCAGCAGCTCGTTGTCGACGCCCTTCTTGATGAACAGCGGGAAGTTGTCGGCGTAGGCTTCGGCGCGCTCGGCCGGGGCCACTTCGCGGCAGACCACTTCCTTGAAGATCTTGTGCAGCAGCAGGCGGGCCGTGACGAAGGTGTAGTCCGGCTCCTTTTCGATCAGGGTGCGGGCGGCCAGGATGGAGGCCTTGTAGACCTCGTCCAGCGGCACGCCGTCGTACAGGTTGCGCTGCGTTTCGGCGTAGATCGGGTCCGGCTTGATGTCGGCGCCCAGGCCGGCGCAGGACGCGAGGATCAGCGCCTTCAGGCCGTCGACGTCCAGCGGCACGCGCTGGCCGGCGTCGAGCACGTGGAACTGCGGCGCCTTCGGGGCTTCGGCCTGGGCCTGCTTGGCGCGTTCCTGCGAGCGGCGCTCGCGGTACAGCACGTAGGCGCGCGCCACTTCGTGGTGGCCGCTGCGCATCAGGCCGAGCTCGGCGGCGTCCTGCACGTCCTCGATATGGAAGGTGCCGCCGCCCGGACGCGAGCGCACCAGGGCCTTCACCACGGCCTGCGTCAGCTGGTCGACCTGCTCGCGCACGCTGGCGGAAGCGGCGCCCTGGGTGCCGTGCACGGCCAGGAAGGCTTTCATCATGGCGATGGCGATCTTGTTCGGCTCGAACGGCACCACCGCGCCGTTGCGGCGGATGATCTGGTAGTGGGCCAGGGGGGTGGCGGCGGGCGTGCTCGCGATGGTCTGGCCGGAGGGGCCGGAGGTGCCGGCGAAGGAGGTGCTGGGGGTGTTCAGTGCAGTTTGCATACGTCTGTTTCCTGTGCTGCAGTTGTTCTTTGGCGGGGTGCGAGTTTAAACGCCGCCGGGCCTCGAGACACTATATATAGGGTCTGAATCCGATTCAAGCACTAGATGTAGTGGTTGTCACTGAGTTGTCGCAGTGAAACGGTGGGCAAGTCTGTGGACAAGCTTGTGGAGCGCCTGTGCGTTCGCAAAGCGTGAACTCCTTGGCAGAAACGCGCGTTGCGCCTCCACAACTCGCGTGCCTTCAAGCGAGCGCGGGCGGGAACCAGTCGTCGGGCCACGCGAGTTCGCGCTGCAGCAGCGCCCAGTCGAATTGCGCGCCCGGGTCCTGCTTGCGGCCCGGTGCGATGTGCTCGTGGCCGGCGACGTGGCGGATGGGGTAGTGCTGCGCGACGGCAGCCGCGAGTGCGGACAGCGCCTCGTACTGCGCGGGCTCGAAGGCTTCGCCCTCCAGCCCTTCCAGCTCGATCCCCACGGAGTCGTCATTGCAGTTGTCGCGGCCGCGCCAGTGCGAGGGCCCGGCGTGCCAGGCGCGCTCGTCGCAGCTGACGAACTGCCAGAGCGCGCCGTCGCGCCGCACGTAGAAATGCGCCGAAACCTCCATGCCTTCGATGCTCTTGAAATACGGATGCGCGTCCCAGTCCAGCGTGTTGGTGAACAGGTGCTGCACCTCGTCGCCGCCGTAGACGCCCGGCGGCAGGCTGATGGAGTGCACCACCACCAGGTCGACCGCGGCGCCCTCCGGCCTCGAGCCGAAATTCGGCGAATCGAGCCGGCGCGCGAAGCGGTACCAGCCGCCTTGCCACAGCGAGCCGTCCGGTGCCGGCTTCGGGTCAGGCAACGTTGGGGTCCTCGGGCTCTTCGCTGCCCGGCGTGGCGATCGCCAGCCGCGCGATGCGGTAACGGATCTGGCGCAGCGACAGGCCCAGCTTCTGCGCCGCCGCCGTGCGGTTGAAGTTGGTTTCCTTCAGCGCCTTGACCAGGATCTCGCGCTCCTGCTGGTCCAGGTAGGCCTGCAGGTCGTTCGGCACCACCGGTGCGGCCTGCGCCGCCGGCGCGGCCACCGTGGCCGCTGCGGCTACCGTGGCCGCCGCGGCCGGTTCGCCCGCTGCGGCGGCCAGCGGCGCCATCGTGGACGGCGCGAAATCCACCTGCAGCTGGCTGCCGTCGGACAGCGCCAGCGCCCGGTGCAGCAGGTTCTCGAGCTCGCGCACGTTGCCGGGCAGCGGGTGCTCCTGCAATTGCTGCAGCACGTGCGGCGACAGCGGCGGCGCCGGCATGCCGGCCTCGTGGGCGATGCGCGCGAGCAGCGCTCCGCACAGGGCCGGCAGGTCCTCGCGCCGCTCGCGCAGCGGCGGCACCAGGATCTCGATCACGTTCAGGCGGTAGAACAGGTCCTGCCGGAAGCGGTTGGCGTGCACGTCGGCGGCCAGGTCGCGATGGGTGGCGCTGACGATGCGCACGTCGACCGCGTCCTCGTGGGTCGAGCCCAGCGAGCGCACCTGGCGCTCCTGGATCGCCCGCAGCAGCTTGGACTGCATGGGCAGCGGCAGGTCGCCGATTTCGTCGAGGAACAGGGTGCCGCCACGGGCGGCCTGGAAATAACCTTCGCGGTCGGCCGTGGCGCCGGTGTACGAGCCCTTCTTCGCGCCGAAGAACTCGGCCTCCAGCAGGGTCTCGGGAATCGCGCTGCAGTTGACGGCGACGAACGGGCCGTCGGCGCGGTGGCTGCAGGCGTGGATGGCCCGCGCCGCCAGCTCCTTGCCGGTGCCGGACTCGCCGCGCACCAGCACCGGCGCCATGCTGCGCGCCACCTTCTCGATGCGTTCCTTGACCTGGCGCATGGGCGCGGACTCGCCCACCAGCCGCTGCAGCGCGGCGCTGGCCCCAGGCCGTTCGCCGCCTGCCGCCGAAGCCGAGGCGGAAGCCGAGCGGGCGCCGGCATGGGGCCGCGCGCGTTCGCGGCCGGTTTCCAGGATGGCCGCGGCCACGACGCTGCGGAACTGCTTCAGGTCCACCGGCTTGGTCAGGTAGTCGAAAGCGCCGGCCTTCAGCGCTTCGACGGCGTTTTCGGCCGAGCCGTAGGCGGTCATGACGACGCAGCGTTCGGCCCGCTGCAGCGCGCTCATGCGTTGCAGCAGTTCCAGCCCCATGCCGTCGGGCAGCCGCATGTCGGTGATGATGGCGTCGAACTTGCGCTCCTCCAGCAGCTGCCAGGCCTCCGCCAGCGTGCCGGCGGCCTCGACCCGGTAACCCTCGCGCAGCAGCGTCAGCTCGTAGAGCGTGCGCAGGTCGGGCTCGTCGTCGACGACCAGGACCTGGGGAGCGTTGGCGGCTTGCGTTGCCATCAGGCGCCTATTGTGTCAAATGGCCGCGCTCCCGGCAGGGCCAGTGCGCGCGTGCGGAAGGTCACCGTGAATTCGTTGCCCTCGCGGCCGCTGCCGTCCGGCGCCGCCGTGCGGGCGTAGGCGATGCCGGCGCCGTGCCGGTCGCACAGCTCCCGGCAGATGTAGAGGCCCAGTCCGCTGGAGCGGCTTTCGGAGGAGAAGAAGGGCTCGAACAGGTGGCGCTGCACGCCCGGGTCGAGCGGCGCGCCGTTGCTCCACACGTGCATCCGCGCCTGCTCGCCGGCCATCGAGGTGGCGACCACGATCGCGCCCGGGGCCGGGCTGGCGTAGCGCAGCGCGTTGTCCAGCAGGTTGACCAGGATGCGCCGCAGGTGCTCGCCGTCGAACCCGGCCCAGGCGGACTGCGACCCCAGCTTGAGCCGCATGCGTTCGCCGGCGCGCGTGTGGCGCTCCCATTCGCGCGCGAACATCTCCACCGCCTGGTCCAGCTCCAGCCAGTCGGCGATCGGCTGCTGCACCCGCGCCAGGTTCAGGATCTCCTCGACGATCTGCGACAGCCGCTGCGCGTTCTTGCGCACCAGCGCGCTCAGCTGCTGGTGCGAGCTGTCCGAGAGTTCCTCGGCCAGCAGGCTGTTGGCCTGGGCGATCGCCGCCAGCGGATTGCGGATCTCGTGCGCCACCGCCGCCGTCATGCGGCCCATGGAGGCCAGCTTCTCGGTGCGCAGCCGCGCCTCGGCCTCGCGCAGGTCCTGCAGGAACATCACGCACAGGGCGTCGGCGTAGATGTCCTGCGGCGGCGTCAAACGCGTGCGAACCCGCACGTGCAGCCGCTCGCCCGGGGCCAGCTCCAGCGCCAGTTCCGCGTTCTGCGGCGAGAGGTCGGCGAAGGTGCGCTGCGCCAGCGCCACCAGCGGCGTCCAGCCGGGGCGCGAGATCAGCGCCAGCGAGGCCGGCGCCTCGCGGGCCTGCCAACCGAGCAGCGTGCGCGCGGCCGGATTGGCCGCATGGATGCGCCAGTCGGCGCCGACCACCAGCACGCCCTCGGTCAGCGTCTCGATCACGACCTCGTTGACGTGCGCCTGGGTGCGGATCGCCGAACGGCTGCGCCGCGCCAGCAATTCCTCGCGCGCCAGCCGGGCGGCCAGCTGGTTGGCCAGCACCGCCACCGCGAAGTAGCCGCCGCCGGTCAGGCCGGCCTGCACCAGCGGCGGCGCGTGGTCGGACAACTGCAGCCCGGCCACCCAGGCGTCGATCAGCAGCAGGATGGTGACGCCGGCCGCCGTGCCCAGCGCCAGCAGCGCCGAGCCGAGCACCGAGGCCGTCAGCACCGGCAACGCGTACAGCGGCGAGTAGTTCAGGCCGGCAGCCTGCAGGAACTGCAACGTCGAGAACGCCACCAGGTCGATGCCGATGGTCGACACCCACTGCGGGTCGAAGGTGCGGCCCG
This sequence comes from Ramlibacter sp., assembly GCA_028292195.1. Taxonomy (GTDB): domain Bacteria; phylum Pseudomonadota; class Gammaproteobacteria; order Burkholderiales; family Burkholderiaceae_C; genus Ramlibacter. The sequence continues at coordinate 4,632 of JAQGMU010000314.1, forward strand.
GCAGCGCCGGCCGGGTGAACAGGCGCACCGCCACCGAGGCCCCAAGGTAGGTGCCGCACAGGGCCAGCTGCCAGCCGTTGACGTTGGCCAGGCCCAGCAGCATCAGGCCGCCCAGCAGCACCAGCAGCACCACGGCGATGCCCATGCGGGCCGCCATGAAGCCGAGCCAGAGCCGGTGGAAGGCCGAGACCTCGGGCGTATCGGGCCGCGGCGGCAGGTCCCAGGAGGAGAACTCGGAGATGGCGAAGGCCATTACCGCTGCTCGCCGGCCTTGAGCCGGTGCTCCTGGCTGCAATAGAGCACGCCGTTGGCGTCGGCCACCGCTTCCGAGCGCGGCAGGTGCACCGCGCAGACCGGACAGCTCACCATGTCCTGCGGCGCCGCCGGCTGCTGCGATTGCCGCGGGCGCCCGCCGCGGTCGGCGAGCCGGCCATTGCGCCACACCAGGTAGGCGATGAACAGCAGGGCGAACAGCAGCAGGTACTTCATCGTCACGGGCTCCGCCGCAGGATCACTTCCAGCACGAAACGCGAGCCCACATAGGCCAGCAGCAGCAGCAGCGAGCCGACGTAGATCGCCCGCACCGCCTTGCGCCCGCGCCAGCCGAAGCGCGCGCGCCCCACCAGCAGCAGCGCGAAGGCGGCCCAGGACAGCACCGAGAACACCGTCTTGTGGTCCCAGCGCCAGGCCCGGCCATACAGCACCTCGGAGAAGAACACGCCGGCCAGCAGGGTGGCCGACAGCAGCACGAAGCCCGCGGTGGCGAAGCGGAAGGTCAGGCGCTCGAGCGTCAGCAGCGGCAGGCCTGCTTGCGGCTCGGCGGCATGGCGGATCGTGCCCTCCGCCCGCGTCATCAGCCAAGCATGCACCACGGCGGCAGCGAACAGCCCATAGGAAGCAATGCCCAGCGCCCAGTGCAGCGGCAGCCACGGCGACGCGGCCGCGTGCAGCGGCGCGCCGGGAAAGGCCAGCGCGAGCAAGACCGCGGCTGCGCCGAGCCCGGCGAGGGCCCAGCGCGCCTGCAGCTGGGGAAAGAACTTCTGTTCCACCGCATAGACGGTCAGCACCAGCCAGGCGGTGACCGACAGCGCGGGGGCGAAACCGAAGCGCGGCAGGTCGCCCAGCAGCGACCAGGCCAGGGCGCCGGCGTGCAGCACCCACGCGGCCAGCAGCGCAGCGCGCGCGGCCTTTTCGCTCAGCCGACCGGCGCCGGCGGCGGGCACGGCATACGCGGTGGCAGCCGCCACGGTCAGCGCCACGCTCGCCGGGGAGGCACTGGATAGAATCATGGCTCACAGTTTAGCCCCTCGCTTCGGCCCTCGAAGCGCCACTGGCAGCGCCGAAGTACCCCTCATCCCATGGCCTCCGCACTCTCCGACTAACTCTCCCGCCTGGTCAAGGAAAT
>JAQGMU010000612.1 GCA_028292195.1 Ramlibacter sp.
GCGGGCATCCTGCGGCCGCAGATCGCGACCGGCAAGGCCTGGGGCGTCCTGGGCATGGGGACCGGCGGCCGCACGATGGCGCAGCGGGCCGAGAGCCATCCATCGTTCTACGCCGCCCTGTTCGCCGCCTCGGAAGGCCGGGTGTTCCCGGTTCGCGGCGGCGTGCTGGTGCGCGATGCCGGCGGGCGCGTGGTCGGTGCGGTCGGCGTGAGCGGCGACTTGCCGGACCGCGACGAACAATGCGCGGTCGCCGCGATCGAAGCCGCGGGATTCGCGGCCGACGCGGGTTGAACCCGGTGGCCGCGACAGCAAGGACAAAGGAGACGACATGATTGCTCGAAGAACGATCCTGCAGGCGGCAGGCGCGCTCTGCGCGGCCGGCCCGCTTGGCGGCGCCCTGGCGCAGAAGCCCTCGTCGGTCAGGGTCTGTGTCGGCTTTCCGCCCGGCAGCGCCGCCGACGTGGTGGGCCGCCTGGTCGCCAACAAGCTGTCGGCGTCCGGCACGCCGCACATCGTCGACAACCGCGCCGGCGCGGGCGGGCGGATCGCGGTGGACAACATCAGGAACGCGCCCGCCGACGGCTCCGCCATGCTGGTGACGCCGGACGCGATGATGACGATCTATCCGCACGTCTACCGCAAGCTTTGCTACCGGCCGCTGGTGGACCTGCGGCCCGTGACCACGCTGTCGACGGTTCCCCTGGGCATCGCGGTCGGGCCGCTGGTACCCCCGGAAGTGCGAACGCTGGCGCAGTTCGTCAGCTGGGCCAGGGCGAATCCCGGCAAGGCCAGCTTCGGAACGTCGGGGCCGGGCACCACGCTGCACTTCACGGGCTGGATGCTCGCGCAAGCCGCCGGCATCGAACTCACGCACGTGCCCTACCGCGGCTCGATCCTCGCCGCGCAGGACATGGTGGCGGGCCAGATCGCCGCCAGCGTCAATGTGCTGGGCGAAGTACTGCCGTTCGCCCAGGCCGGCAAGGCCCGCGTGCTGGCGGTGTCGGGCCCGACCCGCTCCCGCTTCGCGCCCGACACGCCGACCGTGCGCGAGGCCGGCTACCCGTCGCTGGAGTCGATGACCTGGTTCGGCCTGTTCCTGCCGGCCCGGACACCGGACGCGGTGGTCGCAAGCGTGCAGGCCGCGGTGGCCGAAGGCTTCAAGGAGCCGGACGCGCGCGAGACGCTGGAGAAGATGGCCATGGACGCCTTCACGCTGTCGCCGCAGGAATTCACCGCCCTGATCCGGCGTGACCTCGACCGCTGGGAACCGGTCGTGAAGCAGACCGGCTACACCTCCGACGAGTGACCATGACCGAAACCCAATCCGCCGCCGCCGCGGTAGCGCCTGCCGACCTCGAGCGCATCCGCGACCTGCTGACTGCCTTTGCCTGGTTTGCCGATCGCGGCGACGGTGACGGCCTGTCCCGGCTGTTCCTGCCCGAAGGCGTGCTGCACGTCGGTGGCCAGGATCTCGTCGGCCGGGAGCAGATCGGGCGGGACTGCATACGGCGCGCGGCCCTGCCGGGACGCAAGGCCCGGCATGTCTGGTCCAACCTGCGCATCGAGGGCGTCGAAGTGGACCGGATCTCCACCACCGCGGTGCAGCTCACCTTCGAGCAAGTCGACGAGCAGGGGTCCGCGTCCACCCACCTGCGCGTGAACGACCTGTTCGACAATTTCACCGGCGACGGCAAGGGCGGCTGGCACTTCGCCCGGCGCCGGATCGAGCGCGCGATGGCGCTCGTGCTGTGAGCGCTGAAGCGCTCAGGTCGACGTGGCGCCGGATTCGATGGTGCGCTGCTTCCAGATCGGAATCTCGCGCCTGACGAAGGCCTCGAACTCCGCGGAGCTCGCGGAGGGCGATGCCAGCAGGCCCTGCTGCGCCAGTTTCGCCTGGTTCTCCGGGTCCTTCAGCACCTTGGCGATGGCGTTGAACAATTTCTCGCGCACGTCCGGCGGCACGCCGGCCGGAGCCCACAAGCCGAACCAGTGCTGCACCGACAGCTGCGGCAGCCCGGCTTCGGCGGAGCTCGGGATGTCCGGCAGCACGCTGTAGCGCTTCGGGTAGGTGACGCACAGCGCGGTCAGGCGCTTGTCCGGCAGGTAGGGCGTGATAACCGGCGGCGTGCCGACCAGCATGTCCACGTCGCCCGCCAGCGCCGCCATCGCCGACGGGGCGCCACCGCGATAGGGCACGTGCGTGATGTCGATGCCGGCCAGGCGCTTGAGCGATTCCGCCGACAGGTGCGAGGGGCTGCCGGCGCCCGAGCTGCCGTAGTTGAGCTTGCCCGGCTGGGCCTTGGCGCGGCGGATCAGGTCGGCCAGCGACGTGATGCCGGTCTTCGGGTTCACCGCCACGATCGTCGGCAGGTCCGCGACCCGGATGATCGGCGTGAAGTCCCTGATCGGGTCGTACTTCGATTCCTTGTACAGCGCGGGTCCGATGCCGTGGCTGAAGTTGCCGCCCACCAGGATGGTGTAGCCGTCGCCCGGCGAATGGGCCACCGCCTCCGTGGCCACGTTGCCGCCGGCACCAGCCTGGTTCACCACCAGCATGGGTTGGCCCAGGATGCCGGGGAGGGCCGCGGCCAGCAGGCGGGCGACGGCGTCCGTCGATCCGCCGGGCGGGGAGCCGGCGATGAAGCGCACCGGCGCCTTCGGGAAGTCGGTCTCGGCCCAGGCCAGGCCGGGGCTTCCTGTCAGCGCGGCGCCGCCTGCGGTGGCCAGGGTTCGGAGTGCAAAGGTTCGACGGTTCAGCATGTGGGTTCCTGGGATGCGTTATTCAGGCGAGCAAGTTCCGTGCGAGTTGCCGGTAAAGCTCGGTGGACCCGGTCAGTTGCCGCAGGTCGATGTACTCGGTCGGCTTGTGCGCGTGGTCGATGTCGCCTGGGCCGAACACCAGGCAGGGCGCCAGCTTGGAATATTCGGACGCCTCGGTGCCGAGCCCCGCCACCTTCGCCTTGCCGCCGAGGATCGCCTCGGCGCTGCGGACCAGCGCGTGGTCGGGCGGCAGCTCCGGCGGCGGCGCTTCGGGAACCACGTCGAGTTCCAGCGCGTGTTTCGCCGCGGACGCGCGCACCCGTTCGATCACGTAGTTCGGGTCGAACGATTTCGAATAGCGGAACTTGATGCGGCAAGTCGCCAGGCCGACCGTGGTGTTCGGAAACGCGCCGTAGTTGTCGATCACGAAATTCAGGTCGGCATACGGCGGGTCGTATTGGCAGTCGTGCAGTGACGGATCTTCCCGCAGGTGGAAGTGCAAGTCGCGCATGTCCGACAGGAAGGGGATCAGCGCAAGGTTGGCGTTGCGTCCCTTGCCGGTGGAGGAGTGGGCCTGGATCCCCCTGGCGTTGACCGTGAAGGCGACGTCGACGCGGTGGCCGCGCAGCACGCCCAGGGCGGTGGGTTCCGCGACGACGAAGCACCTGGGCGTGGTGTCGCGCAGGAAGCTGCTGCGGGCGACGACTTCGCGCGCGCCCTGCTTGCCGGCTTCCTCGTCGGAGGTGAGCACCAGCATGGGGCGCATGTCCGCGGGCAGGCTGTTGGCGGCCGTGATGAAGGAGGCGATCGGCCCCTTCATGTCGGAGGAGCCCAGGCCGTAGAGGAGCTCGCCTTCGATGGTGGCCTCGAACGGCTTGCGCTTCCAGCCGGTGTCGGGCACGGTGTCCAGGTGCCCGGCGAACGCCACCGGCGAGCGGCTGGTGCCGCAGCGCGCCACCAGGTTGCGCTTGGGCGTGCCCTTGGCGTCGGCGTAATCGATGTATTCGATCTGCCAGCCGGCCAGCTCGCTTGCGGCCAGGTCGAAGACGGGGGCGCTGGCGACGGCGCTGCGGGAATCGACCGCGATCAGTCGCCTGGTCAGGTTGATGACGCGTTCGGATTCTTGGTCGGGCATCTGGAAGTTCGTCGGTGGTCTGTGCATCGAACGATAAGATGGGCGGCGCCAAACGACCATCTCGTAATTTCGAGGCCAGCCATCGAAAATTCGGGACACCGATGCTGAACGCAAGCTACCGCTATTTCCATGCGATCGCCCAGGAGCGATCGATCCGCAAGGCGGCCGACCGCGTCCATGTCTCGGCGTCGGCGATGAGCCGGCAGATTTCCCTGCTCGAAGAGGAGCTGGGCGAGATCCTGCTGGAGCGGCGCGCGCGCGGCGTGGAGCTGACGGGTGCCGGCGTCCTGCTGGCGGAGCACATCCGCCGCCTGATGCTGCAGGAGCACGAGCTGCGCGCCGACATGGCGGAATTGAGCGGCCTGCGGCATGGCCACGTGCGGATGGCCCTGGGCAATGGTTTTGCTTCCAGCGTGGCCCACCTGCTGCCGCGCTTCAGCGCGCTCTATCCGGGGATCACCTGCGTCTTGACGGTGGCGTCGAACGACGAGATCCTGCGTGCGGTGGACGAAGAGGAAGTGGACCTGGGCCTGATGTTCAGCCCGGCCGACCATCCGTCGGTCGACGTCCTCAGTTCGTTCGCGGCGCCCCTGGTCGCGGTCCTTTCAGCGCAGCACCGGCTGGCCGGCAGGGCCAGCTTGCCGATCACGGTGATGCAGCAGGAGCCATTGGCCCTGCTCAAGCCCAGCCACCGCGTGCGGCAGATGCTGCAGCAGGTCGAACTGCAGGAAGGCTGCCGCTTGCAGCCCGTGCTGGAGACCAACTCCTACGAAATCCTGAAGGCCTTCGTGGCCGACAACCTGGGCATGACGGTGCTGCCCATGCTGTCGGTGGCAAGCGAACTGGCCAGCCGGAAGCTGGCCACCGTGCCACTGGAGCACGCGGCCCTGAGCAGCACGGTCGCCTCGCTGGTGGTGCGCCGCGGCCGCAAGCTGCCGGTGGCCGCCGCCGAGTTCCTGAAGGTCTTGCAGCGGGAACTGGGGCACTCGACCGCCGGCGTCCCTACTTCAGCTTGCTCGGCGCCACCCACGTGAAGCCCAGCGCGGTGATCCCGTCGACCGTCTTCTGGAAATCCGCCATCCCCGGCACGCCCAGGTCGGGCTCCAGCCAGAACGGGTGGAAGAAGAAGGAGGCCACGCCGTCGCGGATCGTCTTGGAGTACTTCGCGTTCAGGATGATGTCGTCCGGCGTGTAGTTGTAGTTCGACGTCGGGTCGATGGTGCTGATGTCGTATTCGATGTTGCCCAGGTTCTCCGGCACCACGTACTGGCCGTAGAAGTCCTTGTGCACCGAGTACGGGTAGAACTGGCCGACCCCGTAGTCCTTCGCCACCGATGCGAAGTAGTCGGGCTTGTCGGCGGTGAAGTAGACCGCGCGCTGGTAGGTCTTGGTGAACAACTGCGGCGCAGTGCGTGCCGTGGCCGCGGACGTGTGGTAGTGCGGCGCCTCCCAGGCCATCGGGTTGTAGCCCAGGGCCTTCATGTCGCTCAGCCCGTTGTTCAGGCGGCCCAGGGCGTAGGCAGCGGAGTCCTCGGCGACCGGCGTGTTCTCCACGATGTCCCAGAACTCGTAGTCGTCGCCGCTCACGGCGGTGTGCGGGTTCTTCTTCTTGCCGTACTGGTGCGTGAAGCCGTGCATCACCAGTTCACCGCCCTTGGTGCGGGCGTAGTTCAGCGACTTCTGCAGGTTGGTGGCCTGCGACAGCGCCACTTCCTGCGGGACGCCGCCGTTGTAGACGCCGAGCGCGTCCACGTAACGCGGGATCACGGCGACCGAGAACGGAATCTTCTTGGTACTCAGGTAGTCGCTGAGCTGCTTCATCGAGTTCACCGAAACCATCGCACCCACGTCCTCGAGCCGCACCATGGCCTTGTGATAGAAGGCGTGGTCTATGCCCAGCATGTCGTGCAGCACGTCGGCGAACACCAGGTAGCGGTCACGCGGGCCGATGAAGCTGAAGGG
>JAQGMU010000064.1 GCA_028292195.1 Ramlibacter sp.
CGACGATGGTGATGCCGTGCGCCAGGCAGTCGGCGAGGATGGGCCGCAGCTCGTCCAGCAGCAGCGGCTCGTAGCCCAGGCGCGGGTCGCCGCGCTTGGCCAGGTGCTGCAGCGCCAGCGTGCGCTCGGCGAGGTTCTCGAAGATCAGCGCGGCCGGCCCGCCGCGCGCGACCAGCGTGCGCACCACGGGCGGGGCGGCGTCGATGCGGTCGCCGGAGAAGCCGGCGCCGCAGCCTATGGCAAGTGTTTCCATGGGCCCATTGTGCCGTGGCACGCGCCCCCGTTCATTTGGCGAACTGCCCCTGGTAGCGCTGCCGCAATTCGCGCTTGAGCAGCGTGCCGCTCGGGTTCTTCGGCAGCGTCTCGGTGAACACCACCGCCTTCGGCGCCTTGAAGCCGGCCAGGTGCTGCGCGCAGTGCGCCAGCACGGTGGCCTCGTCCAGCGCCTGGCCTGCCTTTGGCACGACCACCGCGACCACCGCCTCGACCCAGCGCGGGTGCGGCACGCCGACCACCGCCACCTCTGAGACGGCCGGCAGGCGGTAGATCATCTCCTCCACCTCGCGGCTGGCCACGTTCTCGCCGCCGGTCTTGATCATGTCCTTCTTGCGGTCGACCACCGTGATGAAGCCTTCATCGTCGATGGTGGCGAGGTCGCCGCTGTGGAACCATCCGCCCTCGAAAGCGGCCTTGGTGCGCTCGTCGTCGTGGAAGTAACCCAGCATCAGGTGCGGCGAGCGGTGCACGATCTCGCCCACAACGCCCGGCCCCACGTCGCGCATGGCGTCGTCGACCACCCGTGTCTCCACGTTCAGCACCGCGCGGCCGCAGGAGCCGGGCTTGCGCAGCTGGTCCTCCGGGCCAAGCATGGTGGCCAGGGGCGCGATTTCGGTCTGGCCGTACAGGTTCCAGAAGCCCACCTCGGGCAAGCGCCGCGCCAGTTCGCGCAGCACCTCCACCGGCATGATCGAGGCGCCGTAGTAGCCCTTGCGCAGCGTGGAAAGATCCGTCTGGTCGAACAGCGGCGAGCGCAGCAGCGCGATCCACACCGTCGGCGGCGCGAAGAACGAGCTGATGCGGTGTTGCGCGATCAGCGGCAGCAGGTTGTCCGGCGTCGGCCTGGCCGTGATGATGCTGGTGCCGCCGACGTAGACCATCGGGCCCAGGAACACATCGAGCTGGGCGCAGTGGTACAGCGGCAGTGCGAGCAGCGCCACGTCGCTCGCGCAAATGCTGGCGTCGACGAGGCAGCTGGCGTACTGCCAGATCACCGCGTCGTGCGTCAGCATCGCGCCCTTCGGCATGGACTCGGTGCCGCTGGTGTAGACGATCTGCGCCAGGTCGCCGGCTGCCAGGTCCACCGCCGGCGGCGCCTCGTTGCGGGCTATCAGGGCGTCGAATGCGGCCATGCCGGCGACCGGCTGCGTGGGCTCCTCGGAAGGCAGCCAGACGAACTGCCGCACTGCGGTGTCGAGCCTGGCGGCGGCTTGCGCCAGCTCCGCCAGCCCGCTGTCGGTGGCCAGCGTTTCGGCCTGCGCGTGCCGCAGGATGTAGGCCACCTCGTCGGCCTTGAGCATGAAGTTGATCGGCACCAGCACCGCGCCCAGCCGCGCCAGCGCGAAGCGCAGCGCCGCGAAGCCATGGCTGTTGCGCGCCAGCACGGCGACCCGGCTGGCCTTGCCCACGCCCATGCGGGCCAGGCCGGCCGCGAGCCGGTCGGTCACGCCGTCGAATTCGGCGAAGCTCCAGCGGGTGGCGCCGCAGACGATGGCGGTCCTGGCGGGATGGCGCCTGGCGCTGCGATGCAGCAGGTCGGCCAGGGTCTGGCGGCGGATGGCGGTGTCCACGTGCGGCTCCAAGTTCAGTCGGTTCGACGGCATGGTGCGCGGCAGCCGGCGCGCCGGCCAGGCGGATTAACCCTCCTTGCGCGCCGGCCGCGGGGAGGCGCGGCCGGCGGGCATCACAGGCGCTTGACGCCCGGCAGGATCGCCACGAGCTTGCCGTTGACGTACAACGCGCCTTCCGGCGCGCCGCTGTCGCGGTGCAGTTCGTGGAATTCCACGAAGGACGGCGCTTCCTCCGCCGCCAGGACGGCGGCATGCGCGGCGGCACGGGCCGCGGCCAGGCGGGTGAGCGCCTCGCTCGCGGAACGCAACGCGCCGGCCACCAGGTAAAGCAACGTGGCGCTGAAGGGGCGGGCCAGATCAGGAGCGGCCCAGCTCCAGGTCTTGGTCATCGGAATCTCCAGTTGAAAACAAAACGGCCCGGACAGATGCCGCCGGGCCGTCGTACCACGCTGCGAGGACTGCTAACAGCTTGGCACGTCGGGCACGCTGGCGCGGCGATCGGACTTCTGCGGGAACGACGGAACGGTCATGAATGCGGTGAAAGGTTGAAGGGCTCGGCGTCGTCGATGAGGCATCGACTTGCCCAAATGATAAACAAACATTTATCTTGCGCGCAAGAGGACTTCACTGGCCCGTCGCATCGAGGCGACGAACGGTGCCCGCGCTCCTAGCGCTTGCGCTTGAGCGGCGCCACGTCGCGTTGCGCGCTGGCCCACAGGCCGCGGCCGTCGTCGGCTGGCTTCGCTGGTGCCTTCGCCCCGGCAGCCGGCGCGGCCGGCATGAGGACTTCACCCAGCAGGTCCAGCAGGCGCGTCCGCGCCCGCTGCGGATGTCGTCGATAGTAGGTGAGGACCAAGCCGACGATGAAGCGTTCATCGTCGTCCTGCGGCAGCGGGCTGTCGCCTGCGGGCGCGGCAGTTGCCGCGGCATGGGCGGCGGCGTGCGTGGCGGCAGCGGCGGCTGCGCCCGATGGTGGGTGGTGCTGGTCCATCCACCCCACCGGCTTGCGGCATTGCTGCTCGAACTGGCGCGCGAGCCGCTCGCCGATCTGGCGCGAGCGGCTCTTGATCTGGCTCCAGTAGGACGGCTGGATCTGCAGGCGCTCGGCGAAACGCCCTTCCAGGCCCCGCAGCGTGGCGGCGTCGGGATCCTTGATGGTGTTGCGGACGAACTCGTCGAACAGCGCCAGTGCGTTGTCCAGGCGGATCTGCGCGACGTCGCGCGGGCCGGATTGCATGGGCCCCGATGATAAAGGTTTGTTGAGCAGGTTGGCCGGTTCACGGTCTACGCGCTGGGCGTGCGCCGGGCGCACTCCGTTCTGGCGATGACGCGCCATGGTGCATCGACCGGCTGAATCCGCAGCCCAAAGCGGCCACTCTGGCCCGTGTATTCTGACGAACGCCGTCCACGACAACATCGCTGCCCCGGCTGCCGAAGCCGCTCGCCGATCCAGCATCAAGAAGCCCTCGCCCATGCGCACGCTCACCATCGCCGCGGCCTTTGCTGCCCTGCTCGCCCAGCCGCTGGCCGCGCCGGCCCAGGACGCGGCGCCGCCGCCGAGCTTCGACGCGGCGCTCGCACAGCGGCTCGGCGCCGACGAGCACGGGATGCGCAGCTACGTGCTGGTGATCCTGAAGACCGGGCCGAACAAGGTGCCGCCGGGCGCCGAGCGCGACGCCATGTTCAAGGGCCACTTCGCCAACATGAGCCGGCTGGCCGGCGAGGGCAAGCTGGCGCTGGCCGGCCCGTTCGACGGCGACGACGGCTGGCGCGGCCTGTTCGTCTTTGCCGTGCCCGAGATCGAGGACGCCCGCAAGCTGGTCGCCACCGACCCCGTGATCAGCAGCGGCGAAATGAGCTCGGAGTACCACAAGTATTACGGCTCGGCGGCGCTGATGCTGGTCAACGAAGCGCACGGCAAGGTGGCGCAGAAG
>JAQGMU010000092.1 GCA_028292195.1 Ramlibacter sp.
CGGGATCCGCCTGCACGGCGGCCGGGCTGCCTTCGCAGATCTTGCGGCCGTGGGCCAGCACGACGACCTTGTCCGAGACCTGCATCACCACGTCCATGTCGTGCTCGATGATCACCACCGCCTCCACGCCCTCGCGCAGGGAAGGCAACACGGCGTTGATGAACAGCTCCTTGTTCTCCGCATTCAGGCCCGAAGTCGGCTCGTCCAGCACCAGCATGCGCGGCCCCAGGGCCAGCGCGCGCGCCAGTTCGACCAGCCGCTTCTGCCCGTGCGACAGCAGGCCCGCCGGCACGTCGCGGCGGTGGCCGAGGCGGAAGCGCTCCAGCAGCGCCTGCGCCTGCTCGTAGGCCTGCCGGCGTTCCGCGCGCTCGGAGCGCAGCCCCGCCAGCACGCCGAACAGGTTGCTGCGCCCGCGCGCCAGCGCCGCCGCGGCGATGTTCTCGAGGGCCGTCATGCTGTTGAAAAGCCGGAGCTCCTGGAACGTACGGGCCAGGCCGCGGCGCGCGCGCTGGTGCGCGGGCAAGGCGGTGATGTCCTCCCCCGCGAAGTGCACGCGGCCGCCATCGGGCCGCATGCCGCCGGCCACGATGTCGAACAGGGTCGACTTGCCCGCGCCGTTGGGGCCGATCACCGAACAGACCTGGCCGGCGCTGACGTCGAAGCTGACGTCGGACAGCGCATCGACACCGCCGAAGCGCTTGCCGATGCCCGCCACCTGCAGCAGTGTCATTTGTAGGTGGTCCAGGCACCCTTCTGCATCACCACCAGCGCCGCCGTGGAGCGCGTCACTTCGGAGCCGGTCCAGCTGAGCGTGCCGGTCACGCCCTTGAGGTCCTTGGTCGATGCAATGGCATCGCGCAGGCTCTGCCGCGTGGGCGTGGCGCCGGCCCGGTTCATGGCGTCGGCCAGCAACAGCATCGCGTCGTAACCGTAGCCGTGGTAGTGGTCGGGCTTCACGCCCGGGTACTTCTTCGCGAAGCGGGTGACGAAATCGCGCACCACGGGATCGGGCGAATCCGGGTCCAGCGCCGACTGGCTGATCACGCCATCGGCGGCTTCCTTGGCGACCTTCTCGATGCCGCCGGGCGCCGGCCAGGCGACGATCGGCGCCTTGAAGCCACGCTCGCGCGCGGTGCGGATGATGAGGCCACCCGTTTCGGCCTTGGAGGCGTAGTACAGGATGTCGGGGTTGGCGGCGCGCACCCGGCTGATCTGCGGCGCCATGTCGACGTCGTTGCCGCGGTGGGCTTCGGTCGCCACGATGGCGATGTTCAAGCGCCTGGCCTGCGCCTTGATGTCGTCGAGCGCGCTGAGAGAGGCCTCGTCGTCGAGGTCATACATCACCGCCATCGTCTTCGGCTTCAGCCGGTCGGCCACGGCCTGCATCAGGGCGGCGTTCTCGTAGGCCGGCATCGCCAGCTTGAACACCCACTCGCCGGGCGGCTGCGGCCACTTGCCGCCGGAGGCCTGGGCGATCATGGGAATCTGCGCCTGGTTGGCAATGGGGGCGGCGGCGATCGCCTCGACGCTGCGCGTCGGGCCGACGATGGCCAGGATGTCGCTTTGCCCGGCGAGCTTGCGGATGGCGGCAGTCGCCACCGGCGGCCGGCCCTGCGTCTCCTCCGTCACGAACACGATCTTCTTGCCCTTGAAGGCGTTGCGCTCGTTCAGCATCTCCAGCGCCACGGTCATGCCCTTGAGGGCGGCGTCGCCGTAGAAGCCGGAGGGGCCCTCGAACACCTGCGCGACCCCGATCTTCACTTCCTGCGCAGGAGCCTGCGCGGCGAGGAAAGGGGACGCCAGCAATGCGATGGCGGCCAGCAGGGATCTGATCTTCATGAGGTGTCTCCTTGTGCGATGTTCCGCGCTCAGGCGGCGTGCAGCCTGGGCGTTATGTCTTTCTTCAGGTCCGCGATCACCCCGGCCGGCCGCGAGTCGGTCGAATAGACCCGATCGAAGCCGACGCCGAGGAAACGAGCCTCCACGTCCTCCCACTTTTCCCGGTTCGTGCCGAGGTGGCCGCCGATGTAAAGCAGTATCTCGCCCAGGCCCGCCTCCACGCATTTCTCGCGCATGGTCTGGCAGTCGAAGAACGCCATGCCGTAGAGCGAGGAGACGAGGATCGCGTGCGCGCCGGTCTCGACGGCGGCCTCGATGAACTCCTCCTGCGGCACGCAGGCGCCGAGGCGGATCACCTCGATGCCCGCGTCTTCCATGGCGCGCGTCAGGACGAACTGGCCGGTGACGTGGGCGTCGCTGCCGATGGTGCCGATCACGACCTTGGGGCGCTGGGGAGTGGTGGCATTGTTCATAGCTTGCTGAAAACGTGGGTGCCCACGGGGCGGGCGAGGTGGTACAGGTCTTCGGTCACCATGTCGATGTCCGCTTTCTTGTTGTCGGCCTTGCTGCGGGCCTCGATCTTGGCCTTGTGGAAGCGCAGCACCGCCGCCGGCAGCGGCAGGTTGCCGTGGTCGAGGTAGCGGTAGGCGCCCTCGCGGTCGCGCACGGTGAGCAGGCGGTTCTTCACGTGCACCCAGGGCGAGAACACCGCATCGAGCACGCCGCGCTCCACGGCCTTGATCATGCCGTTGGACGGATCGCCGTCCCCGATCTCGAGCACCGCGTCGACGATCGCGCGCACCTCCAGGTCGAGCATCGCCTCCTCTTCCTTCATGCTGTCGGTCATGCCGAGGCTGAAGGAGCCGAGGACGTTGCACATGTGCTTGGCGATCTTCACCTCCGCGCCTATGCCTTCGCGCGACGGCGTGGACGACGCTTCGTCCGGCGACTTCAGGTACATGAAGTGGGCGCCCCCCATGCGGCTGATGGTCGCTTCCCACGCCATCTGCGCCGAGCACTGGATCACGTCGACCGGCCAGGTGCCCAGGTGCGGATAAGTGCCGGCATAGGTCTGCACGTCGTTCAGGCCGCGCTTGGCCAGGTACTCGTCGAGCAGCCGGCGCACCACGCGCAGCGCGGCGACGTCCTGGTCCACGTTGGCCATCAGGCCGTAGGAGCAGGCGATGTGCTTGACGCCCTGCCGCGCCGATTCCAGCGCCTGCAGGATCACCATCGCCAGCTTGATGCCCGGCGGCTCCCAGCCATTGTTGTGGCCGGCGGGCCAGGCCAGGATGGGGGCGCCGCGCTCGGTGTAGTAAGCCGCCAGGCGCGAGATGTACTGGTGGTTGTGGATGCGGCGGTCGAGCGGGAAGTCGCGCGAGTGCTGCATCACGTCGTGGATGTCGTACGAGAGGTAGCCGGTGGCGCCGCCCGCCAGGGTGATCTCGGTGCACAGGCGCGGATCTTCGTCCAGCGTGGAGAGGTGCATCGAGTGGCCCGACACTTCCATCAGCTTGCGGAAGCCCTTGACGCCGTGGTTGACCGCCGGATAGCCGCTCAGCAGGTTGACGCCGGCCTCGGTGCTGGCCTGGATCGCCTTGTCCACCGCATCGAAGCGCTTCTTGCGGCTGTAGGCGTCCAGGATCAGGAACCACGAGTCGTTCCAGTCGGTCATGCCGCACTCGCCCTCGACGAAGCGGATGAACTCCTCCATCGTCTCCAGCCGGGCCTGCCCCAGCTGCGGCAGGATCATGATCCCGCCCTCGGCCTTCACGCGCGCCAGCTGCTTCGGCTGGACCCGGTGGTCCGGCAGGTCACGGTGGTAGGCGATCGCTTCGTCCAGGTCCACCTCCGAGCCGGTCGGCCACTCCTTCAAGGCAGCGCCACGCTCGGCGAGGAACTCTTCCTCGGTCCAGCGGCGGTCGCTGACTTCCATCGTTCTCCAGGTCGTTCTCATCGGGTCCTCGCGCGGCTCAGACGGCCGTCAGGGTTTGTTTCAGCAAGCGGATCGCGACGTCGGGCCGCGACTCGACCAGCAGGCCGGCCGCGTAGAAGACGTACAGCGAATCCATCAGGAATCTCGGGTTGCGCGGCCGCAGGGACAGCGGCTCGCGCGCGGAATAGACCGCGCCTTCGAGGATGTAGCGGGGGTTGCGGCCGTAGGCCAGGATGCCCCCGGTGCCCACCACCACCTGCACGTTGCGCAGGTCCTTGCCGACCTGCATGGCGACGTCGCCGTCGGGCATGTGCACGTGTTCGATGGTGCCGGCATGCCGGGCGACGGCGATCTCCACCGCGGTCCGCCCCAGCGCGGTGTCGACGCGATGACCGGCATCGTCCTGCGGCAGCGCCTGGGTCGTCGTACCCAGGACCTGCACGCGTTCCAGCAGGTCGACATCGCTTCCGTCGCCGCCGCTGTGGGCCAACGAATGCCGGGCAACGTTCTCGCCGGCCGCTTCGAGGATGTTGGCCGCGTTGAAGCGCATGCCGAGGTCGCCCTCCACCGTGCGCTTGGCATAGGGCTCGGGCAAGCCGCGCAGCACCAGCGAAGCATCGGTGGGGTCGCCCTTGGCGACCGAGTTCACGTCGGTGGTGGCGCCGCCCACGTCCACCAGCAGCAGGTCGCCGAAGCCCTGTTCGTCCTGGTGTCCCCGGGCCAGCAGTTCGGCGCCCAGCAGCACGGCCATCGGCGTGGGCATCACCGGCGCGTCGAATGTGGCCTGCACTGCGTCGAGGCCCTTGGCGTGGACGATGCGCTGGATGAAGACTTCGCGGATCGCCTTGCGGGCGGAGTCCACCTCCAGCCGGCCGAACTCGGGCATCACGTTGGAGGCGGTGTGCACTTCGCGGCCGGCCTCACGCAGCATCTCGGCCGCATCCTCATTGACGGAGCGATTGGCCGCCAGCACGAAGGGGCAGCGGAGCCCGCTGGCCGCCAGCGCCTCGGCGTTGGCCAGGATCACGCTGCCCTCGCCGCCATCGGTGCCGCCGGACAGCAGCACGATGTCGGGCGCGCTGGCCTCGATCTTCTTCACGTCGGACTTCGTGAGCCGGTACGAATAGGTGCCGATGATCTTGGCGCCGGCGCCCAGGGCCGCGCGGCGCGCCGCCTCGCTGGTGAGCCGCGGCACCAGGCCGCACACCACCATGCGCAGGCCGCCCGCCGCGCTGCTCGACGCCAGCCGCCGCGCGTTGCGCAGGTCCGGCCGCCCGGTCTGGGCGACTAGCGCCTGCAGCGCCAGCTCGAGCCCGATGCCGACATCGTCGCGGATGGTGGTGGGGGATTGCGCGCGGCCGATCACGGCCGCGGACGCGCAGTCGATGGCGGTCACCTTGGTGAAGGTGCTGCCGAAATCAATGAGGACCGTGGTCTCCGACATTTGTGAGGCCACCTTACTATCTAGCCGGTATGTTGGTCAACCGAGGGGGAACCCTCCCCCGGATCGGTGCCCGCTCCATTGACACCGGCCCACCTCTCATTAACATACCGTCCGTATAGTCTTCGATACGGAACATGATGCGCCCCTTCTGCTACCTGCTTGCCGCCGCCGCCCTGACCGGCAGTCTCGCCGCACCCCTGACGGCGCTGGCGCAGGGTTATCCCTCTGCCCCGGTGAAGATGATCATTCCGTCCGCCCCGGGCGGCCTTTCGGATCCGGTGGTGCGCTTCCTCGGCGAGCACTTCCAGAAGGTGTTCGGCCAGCCGCTGGTGATGGAGCATCGCGCCGGGGGCGGCGGCATCATCGGCACCCAGCTGGTCTCGAAGGCAGCGCCGGACGGCTACACCCTGCTGCTGGGCAACATCGGCCCACTGGTGTTCGCGCCGGCGCTGAACCCCAAGGTACCCTATTCGGTGAAGGACCTGGCGCCGGTCGGCTCGCTGCTGACCTTCGGCAACGTCGTCCTCGTCAATCCCGCCTTCGGCGCCACCGATATCCAGCAACTGGTGCAGTTGGCCAGGCAGAAGCCCGGCACCATCAACTTCGCATCGGCGGGCAACGGCCAGTCGCAGCACCTCACCGGCGAACTGTTCAAGCGCGCCGCCGGCGTCGACATCGTGCACGTGCCGTACAAGGGCACCGGACCGGCGATGACCGACCTCATCGGCGGCCAGGTGCAGCTGATGTTCGGCAACATTCCCGCCGCCCTGCCCTTCATCAAGTCGGGCCAGTTGCGCGCGATCGCCGTCACCAGCGCCAAGCGCAGCGCAGCGCTGCCCAACGTGCCGACGGTGCAGGAGTCGGGCGTGCCGGGCTTCGTGGTGGAGTCCTTCGTCGTGGTGATGGCGCCGGCCGGCACGCCGCGGCCTGTCGTCCAGCGCCTGAACGAGGAGATGCACAAGGCCTGGCAGACGCCTGAAGGCCAGAAGCTGCTGGCCGAACTGAACATCGATGCCAACCGCTATTCGCCCGAGGAGATAGCCGCCTTCCTGGAAAACGACTCCGGGCGCTGGACCAAGGTGATCCGCGAAGCCAACGTCAAGGCGGAATGACATGGCCGACCCGTCCTCCATCCTCCTCGACCTCGACGCCGCCACCGGCGTCGCCGTGCTCACGCTGAACCGTCCCGAGCAGTTCAACGCCTTCGACCTGAACATGGTCGGCCTGTGGCGCGAGGCGCTGGGCCGGGTGGAACGCGACTCCAGCATTCGCGCGCTGGTGGTCACGGGCGCCGGCAAGGCCTTCTGCGCCGGCGGCGACATGCAGGAGCTCGAGGGCTTCCTGACGATGGACGCCTTCGAACGCAAGGCTTTCCTCTGGGAGAACGTCCACCAGATCCCGCTGCTGCTGGAACGCATCGACTGCCCGGTGATCGCCGCCATCAACGGCACCGCGCGCGGCGCCGGGCTGGACATGGCTCTGATGTGCGACCTGCGGGTGATGGACGAAGCCGCCGTGGTGGCGGAAAGCTACGTGCACGTCGGCTTGATGCCAGGGGACGGCGGCGCCTGGTTCCTGCCCCGGCTGGTGGGCATTCCGCGCGCGCTCGAGTTGCTGTGGACGGGCGACCCGATCGACGCCAAGACGGCCAGGGAGATCGGGCTTGTCAATCGCGTGGCCGCGCCCGGGCAGGCCCTGGCCGAAGCCGTGGCGCTGGCCGGTCGCATCGCCGGGCAGCCCACGCACGCGGTGCGCTTCACCAAGCGCGCCGTGTACCAGGCCGCGAGCGCCGGCCAGTCGCTGCGCGCGCACCTCGACGCCGTGTCCTCGCACATGGCGGTGCTGGAAGACATGCCCGAGTTCCGGGCCCGCGTCGAGGCCTTTCGCGAGAAGCAGCGCAAGAGCCGCGGCTGAAGCGCCGCGGCCGGCGCGTCCCTCAGGTCGGCTTGATGCCGGCCTTGGCGATCACGTCCGCCCAGCGCGTCATCTCGCTTTGCAGGAACCGGGTGAATTCGGCCGGCGTGCTGCCCACCGGATCGATGCCGCCTTCGAGGTAGCGATCCCGCACCGCGGGCTGCGCCAGCACGCTGGCCACGTCATGCTGCCACTTGTTCACCACATCCGCCGGCATGTTCGCCGGGCCGATGATGCCCAGCCAGGAGCCGGTGTCGAAGCCGGGCACGCCGGACTCCGCCACCGTCGGCACATCGGGCAGCTGCGGCGAGCGCTTGCTGCCCGCCATCGCCAGCGCCTTCAGCTTGCCCGCGCGGATCTGCGGCAGCGCCGAAATCAGGCCATCGAAGCCGAGGTTGGCTTCATTGCTCATCATGCCCAGCAGCGCCGGGCCGCTGCCCTTGTACGCCACCTGCACCATCTCGATGCCGGCCATGGAGCTCAGCAGCGCCGCCGCGAGCTGCGTGCTGGAACCGTTGCCGGCGGATGCGTAGTTGAGCTTGCCCGGGTTCTGCTTGGCATAGGCGATCAGCTCACGCACGTTGCGCACCGGCAGTGAGGGATTGGCCACCAGGATCAACTGGGTGTTGGACACCTGGCTGATCGGCGTGAAGTCCTTCAGCGAGTCGTACGGCAGCTTGGCGACCAGGAAGGGATTCACCGCGTGCTGGAACGAGGCGAGCGTGACGACATAGCCGTCGGGCGGCGCGACCTGCACCGCCTGGGTGGCGACGATACCGCTGGCGCCCGCCTTGTTCTCGATGATGACCGGCTGCTTCCACAGGTCGGTCAGCCGCTCCGCCAACACCCGTGCCACCATGTCGCCCGCGCCGCCCGGCGCGAACGGCAGGATGATGCGAACCGCGCGGCTGGGGAAGCTGGCCTGCGCCCGGCTGGTGCCGGCAAGCGCGAGGGGCAGGCAAGCCATCGCGCGGGTGAGTTCTCGTCTCGTGATCTGCATCATGTGTCTCCTGGAAGTGAGGTTGGGCGGGCTCAGCCAGCCGTGGCGGCCGGCTTGCGCCTGGCCTTGAATTCGGCGATGCCGCCGCGGGCGCCGCTGGAGCGCAGCACGGCGACGGCCGTCGCCAGTTCGAGTCGAGGTCCCTCGGCCAGGGGCAGCTGCGCCCCTTCGCGCACGCAGCGCTTCATGCCGGTGAGGGCCTCCGGATTGCGCCGCGCCAGCATCGCGCAGTAGGCGAGCGCATGCTGGACGAGTTCGGCGCGCGGCACCACTTCATTGACCAGGCCCCAGTCGCGGGCCGTGGTGGCATCGATCCAGCGGGCACTGAACATCAGGTCGAGCGCGCGCCGTTCGCCGATCAGCCGCGGCAACCTCTGCGTCCCGCCGCCGCCGGGGAACAGACCGAAGCGGGCGTGCTGGTCGCCGAAGCGGGCGTCGTCCGCCGCAAAGGCGATGTCGCAGGCCAGCATCAGCTCGAGTCCGCCCGCCAGGCAGAGCCCCTGCACGGCGACGACCACCGGCAGGCGCGCCGCAGCCAGCCTGTCATAGGTGGCCAGGCCCACGCGCAGGTAGTCTTCGAGCGCCACCGGATCGTCCAGCCGCGACTCGAGCGCGCGCAGGTCGGCGCCGGCGCAGAAGTTCTCTCCCTCGGCGCACAGGAGGATGGCGCGCAGCGCGGTGTCCTGTTCGAACGCGGTGACGGCCGCGGCGATCAGTTGCTTGGATTCGAGCGTGAGCGCATTGTTCGCGGCCGGTCGCGACAGCCGGATGATCCCGGTCGCCTCCTGCCGCTCGATGGTGACTTCCGGCGCGCTGCTGTTCATGGGGCTGCCTTCCTGGCGGGAGGTGCACCCGTCACCCTGGCCGTGGCCAGTGCGTCGATGTCGTCGGCCGTGTAGCCCGCCTCCGCCAGCACCTCGGCCGAATGCTGCCCCAGCAGCGGCGCCGGTCCCCGGTGCTCCTGCGGCACCGAGCCCGACCAGTTGCTGGCCAGCCGGGTGGCCAGCAGCGTGCCCTCGGTCGGATGCTCCACCTGCTGCAGGAAGCCGGTGGCGGCGAGATGCGGGTCGGCGAGCAGGTCGTCGAGGGTGTTCATCGCCATGGCGGCGATGTCGATCTGCGCGAACAGGGCCAGCCACTCGGCGGTGCTGCGCCCGGCCATCACCCCGGCGAGCCATTCGTACAGCGCCGCGGTGTTGCGGTTGCGGCCGGAGACGTCGACAAAGCGCGCGTCGACGGCCAGGTCATTGCGACCCGCGGCCTCGAAAAAGCGGCGCCACTGCGCATCGGTGAACAGCAGCATGCAGACATGCCCGTCGAGCGTGCGGTAGGGCTTGCGATCCGGCGAGATCTGCCGCGGATAGCCCGCCTCGCCCAGCGGCGGCACGAAGGCCTTGCCGTACAGGTGGTGCGTCAGCACCGTCTGCGCCATCGCCTCGAACATCGTGACCTCCAGCGCCTGGCCGAGACCGGTGGCCTTGCGGTGGTACAGGGCGGCCGAGAGGCAGAACGCCGCATGCATGCCGCAGAAGTGGTCGGCGATCGAGAACGGCGCGTAGCTGGGCGTGCCGGTCATCCGCTGCGCCAGCGCCGGGATGCCGACCGCGCCTTCGATCAGCTCGTCATAGGCCGGCCGCGCCGCGTAGGGGCCTTGCTGCGCGAAGCCGTAGGCGCCGCAATAGACCACCTGGGGGTTGCGGGCCCGGACCGCGTCGTAGCCGAGGCCCAGGCGCTCCATCGCCTGGGGCCGTACGTTGTAGACCAGGGCGTCGGCGCCTTCCACCAGGGCCAGCAGCGCTTCCCGTCCTTGCGGCTGCTTGAGGTCCAGGACGATGCTGCGCTTGTTGCGGTTCAGCGTGAGGTGCAGCGGGCCCATGCCCTCGCTGCGGTGCGGGCCGATCTGCCGCACCAGGTCGCCGGCGGGCGGCTCCACCTTGATCACGTCGGCGCCCAGGTCCGCGAGGAACTGGGTGGCCAGCGGCCCCATCAGCATCGTCGTCAGGTCGACGATGCGAACGCCATCGAAAGGTCCGGCCATCTGGTGCTCCTAGGGGTGCATGTACCAGCCGCCGCTGACCCCCAGCGCCTCGCCGGTGATGAAGGCCGCCTCGTCGCTGCACAGGAACAGCGCGGCGCCGGTGAAGTCTTCGGGCTCGCCGACCCGGCCCAGCACGGAGTCCGCGGCGCGCGACTGCAGCCATTCCGGCGCAAAGGTGCGGGCGAGGAAGGGGTTGTTGAACAGGCCTGGCGCGATCGCGTTCACCCGCACGCCGTGGCTGCCGCATTCCGCCGCCGTGGCGCGCGTGAGAGCCATCACGGCGGCCTTGGCGGCGGCGTAAGCGGCCTGCCCGGGTCCGTTCAGCTTGGCCGTCCAGCCGGCAATGGAAGTGACGTTGAGGATGACGCCGCGGCGGCGTTCCATCATGGACGGCAGCACGGCGCGGGTGAAGCGGAAGCTGCCGTTCAGGCAGACGTCCAGCGTCTCGTCCCAGTCCTCGTCGGACAGCTCCCAGACGTTGCCGTTGCGGTTGATGCCGGCGTTGTTCACCAGCACGTCGATGCGGCCGTGGCGCTCCAGCGTCGCCGCCACGCAAGCCTCGATGTCCGCACGCCGGCGCACGTCGACGGTCATGGCCAGCACATCGCGGCCGCATTCGGCACGCAAGGCCGCGGCCGCCTCCTGGGTGCGGCGCGGATGGGCGTCGGTAAGCACGATGTCGGCGCCTTCCGCGGCGAAGCGGCGGGCCGTCGCCTGGCCCAGCCCCGCGCCCGCGGCAGCCGTGACGATGACCGTCTTGCCGGCCAGCCGCCCGGTGGCGCAGTCTCTGCTCACAAGATGCCTGCCTCGAGCGCGGCGCCGACGTCCTGCTCCGGCAGCCAGCCTTGCAGCGCGGCGCGCACGGCGTCCGGCGTGTCTGCCTGCTCACCGGCAGTCGGCGTGGCGGGCTGCGTGCGGCTGAAGCGCGGCGCGGGTGCGGGCTGCACCTCACCGGCCACGTCGACATAGACGCCGCGTGCCTTCAGGTGCGGATGCTCGGTCGCTTCTTCGAAATCGAGCACCGGCGCGAAGCAGACTTCCGTGCCTTCCAGCAAGGCCGACCATTCGTCGCGGGTCTTAGCGCGGATGCGCTGGGCGATCTTCACCTTGGCCGCGGGCCATCCGGCGCGCTCCAGTTGCGGCGCGGCGAGCTCGATGTCGAGCGCCTTCAGCAGCTGCCGGTAGAACTTCTCCTCCACCGGCGCGATCGAGACCCACTTGCCGTCGGCGCACTCGTAGACGTCGTAGAAGTGGGCGCCGGAGTCGATGAAATTGGTGCCGCGTTCCAGGTTCAGCAGCCCGGCGCGCATCATCCCGTACAGCTGGGTGGAGAGCGAGGCCACGCCGTCGACGATCGCCGCGTCCACCACCTGGCCCCGGCCGGAGCGGCCCGCTTCCAGCAACGCGCTGAGCATGCCGATGATGAGATACAGCGAGCCACCCGCATAGTCGCCCAGCAGGTTCAGGGGAATCGCCGGCGGTCCGCCGGCGCGGCCCATCGCGTTCAGCGCGCCGGTGATGGCGATGTAGTTCAGGTCGTGGCCCACCGAGGGTGCCAGCGGGCCGGTCTGGCCCCAGCCGGTGATGCGGCCGTAGACCAGTTTCGGATTGCGGGCGAGGCAGGTGTCCGGGCCGAGTCCCAGCCGCTCCATCACCTGCGGGCGGAAGCCCTCCAGCAGGCCGTCAGCCTGGTCGACCAGCTTCAGCGCGAGCTCGGTGCCCGCGGCGCTCTTCAGGTCGATGCGGATCGTCTTGCGGCTGCGCAGCGCATAGTCGAACTGGCGCGGCCGCTGCAGGCCCAGCCCGGAGGCCTGCTTGCGGTCGATGCGGATGATCTCGGCGCCGAGGTCGGCCAGCAGCATGCCGGCGAACGGGCCGGGGCCAATGCCGGCGAACTCGACGATCTTCAGGCCGGCCAACGGTCCCATGTCAGTGCCCTTCCATACCGGCGCCGCGCAGCATGCGCAGCGGCGTGTATTCGAGGACGACGCTGCCGTCCTGCTTGAGGATGGAGTTCTTCGTGCGGACCAGCCCGGTGCCGGGACGGCTCCTGCTCTCGCGCGACTCGGTCACTTCCACCACCACGTGGATCGTGTCGCCGACGAAGGTCGGGCCCTTCACCGCCAGGTTCATGTCCAGGAAGGCCAGGCCCACGCCTTGCACAACCGACTGGATCAGCAGCCCCTCGGCGAAGGAATAGAGCAGCGCCGCCGGCACCAGCCGGCCCTTGATCGCGTCGCCCTCCTGCCCCTGCACGTTGGTGAACAGCACTTCCACCATGCCGGTGCAGTTGATGAAGCCGACCAGGTCGGCCTCGGTGACGGTGCGGCCGACGGTGCGGAAGCGGCGGCCCACGGGCAGCTGCTCCCAGGTCATGCCCAGGCCGACGGTTTCCAGCTCATTCGATGCCATGCGTGTCTCCTCGTGCCTTCGCCTCACCAGCCGCCGAACGAGAGCCCGCCGTTCACGCTCAGCGTCTGGCCGGTGATCTGTGCGGCCGCCGGCGAGGCGAGGAACACGGCGGCTTCCGCCACTTCGGCGGCCGTCGGCGCGCGGCCTTGCGGGAAGCGGGCCAGCGCCTTGGAGAACAGCTTGTTCTCGAAACTCTCCCTGGAAAAGATCCGGTCCCAGGACGGCGTGTCGGAGGTGAGCGTGAGGGCCACCGAATTCACCCGGATGCGGTCGCGCGAGAGTTCGCGGGCCAGTGCCTTCGTCAACAGGATGATGGCCGCGCCGGCAGCGCCGATCACCGACTCGCCCGGGGTCGGATGGCGCGCCGCATCGGTCGTGATCATGATCACCGAGGCCGACTTCGACGCCCGCAGGAAGGGAATGGCGGCGTGAACCGGATAGATGCGGGCCAGCACGCGCGAGTCGAAGCTGGCGGCGATCTGCTCAGGCGTCATGTCGGCGAACGGCGTCGGGCCGAGCGAGCCTTCCGCGCCCGAGCTCACCAGCAGGTCGAGCCCGCCCATGCGTTCGGCTGCTTCGGCCACGCTCTTCTTCGCCGCGGCCGGATCGCCGGCATCGGCCTGCACGTAGAAGCAGCCGGCCTGGATGCTGGCGAGTTCGCCCGCGGCCTGCGCGCCGCGGCCGGCGTTGCGGCCGGTGATGCCGACCACGGCACCGCGCCCGGCGAGTTGCCTGGCGATCGCCAGGCCGATGCCGCTGGTAGCGCCGCTGACGAGCGCCGATGTCCCCTGGAGGTCTTGCTGTTGCATGTGAGCCTTATTGGTCTTGCGCCTTGCGCGGGCGCGCCGGGCGGCCCAGCACGCTGTCGGCAATGATGTTGCGCTGGATCTGGTTGGTGCCTTCCACGATCTGCAGGATCTTGGCATCGCGGAAGTAACGGTTGATCGGATAGTCGGCCGAAATGCCCGCCGCCCCGAAGATCTGCACCGCCTGGGTGGCGACGTCCATGGCGACGTCGGTCGCGAAGCACTTGGCCATCGCGGCCACCGGCGCGAACGCGCTGCCCTTCAGGCCGGCATCGCCCTGCGCCGCGGCGGAGTAGACGATCTGGCGGGCCGCCTCGGTGCGCATGGCCATGTCCGCGATCATCCAGCGCATGCCCTGGAATTCCGAAACCGGCTGGCCGAAGGCGGTGCGCCCCGAGATGAACTCCACGGCATGGTCCGTGGCGCCCTGGGCCAGGCCCACCGCGCGCGCGCCGATCAGCGGCCGGCTCGCGTTCAGCGCTTCCATCGCCACCTTGAAGCCGCTGCGGCCCTGCTCGCCCAGGCGGGCATTGGCGGGCAGCCGCACGTCGTCGAGGAACAGCGGGCACGAGGGCACGCCGCGGCCGCCCATCTTGTCCTCCGGCTTGCCGATCGTGAGGCCTGGCCGGTCGCGTTCCACCAGGAACAGGCTCACGCCTTCCTTGCGACCTGATTCGTCGACCGTCTGCGCGCCGACCAGGATGACGTCGGCGATGTGCGAGTTGGTGCACCAGATCTTGGCGCCGTTCAACACGTAGCCCCCGGCGGTGCGGCGGGCGGTGGTCTTGAACCCGGCGACGTCGGAGCCGCTCTGCGATTCCGTCAGCGACAACGCAGCGCGCAGTTCACCGGAGGCCAGCCCCGGCAGCCAGCGGGCCTTCTGTTCGTCGCTGCCGCCGCCCAGGATGGCGCCGAACGGCGCCCACTGCACGATCAGCAGGTAGGCGGTGTTGTAGCAGACACGTCCGAGCTCTTCCACCGCGATGCACGACGACAGCAGGCTGCCGCTGCCGCCGTATTCAGCGGGAAAGGGCAGCGCGAACAGGCCGAGCTCGCGCAGCAGGTCGTACATGTCCTGCGGATATTCGGCCGTGCGGTCGATGTCCGCCGCGCGCCGCGCGACTTTCTCGCGCGCCACGCGCCGCACCAGCGCCTGCACCTGCAGCTGGTCGTCGTCGAGAAGGTAGGCCACGGCCGCCTTACTTCGCCAGGTTGCGGAAGTCGGGCTTGCGCTTCTCGTTGAAGGCGTTCACGCCCTCCTTCGACTCGGGGGTCTGGTAGAACAGGCTGAGGGCCTGCATGCCGAGGGCACCGATGCCGCGGATGTGCTCGGTGTCGGCGTTGAAGGAGCGCTTGGCGATGGCGATCGCGGTGGGGCTCTTCTCCAGGATCTCGGCGCACCACACCGCCACCTCGTCGTCGAGCTGGGCTAGCGGCACGACGGCATTGCACAGGCCCATGGCCAGCGCCTCGGGCGCCTTGTACTTGCGGCACAGGTACCAGATTTCGCGGGCCTTCTTCTCGCCCACCAGGTGCGAGAGGTAGGCGGTGCCCCAGCCCGGATCGACCGAGCCGACCTTGGGGCCGGCCTGGCCGAACACCGCGTTGTCGGCGGCGATGCACAGGTCGCACAGCGTGACGAGCACGTTGCCGCCGCCGATGGAATAGCCCTTGACCTTGGCGATCACCGGTTTCGGGATGTCGCGCATCACCGAGTGCAGCTGCTCCATCGGCATGCCGATGGTGCCGCGGCCGTCGTAGTGGCCGTCGTGCGCGCCCTGGTCGCCGCCGACGCAGAACGCGCGGGTGCCGGCGGAGGTGAAGACGACCACGCCGATCGACTTGTCCCAGCCGGCGTCCTCGAACGCGTGGATCAGCTCCTCCACGGTCTGGCCGCGGAAGGCGTTCAGCACGTCAGGGCGGTTGATGGTGATGGTGGCGACGCCCGCGCGCTTCTCGAAAAGGATGTCCTGGTAGTTCATTTGCTGCTCCTGTGGGTGATGGGCTCGTGGTTGTGGTGGGAGGCTCAGGCCAGCGCGCCGGCGCAGGCTGCCAGCCGCTCGAGGTGGTGATCGGCATCGCCGAATCGCTTGCCCATCGTCTCGAGCCGCTTGAAAAGGTGGCCGACCTTGTATTCGTCCGTCATGGCCATGGCACCGTGCAACTGGATCGCGGCCTGGCCGAGGCTGCGGCCGGCGCCGGCCACCTGCACCTTGGCGGCAGAGACGGCGCGGCGGCGCACGAGGTCGTCGTCGCAGCCGCACTCCAGCATCGCGAGGATGGCCATGCTGCGGGCATGCTCCAGCGCCACGTACATGTCCGCAGCCTGGTGCCGCAAGGCCTGGAAGGTGCCGATGGCGACGCCGAACTGGTGCCGGATGCGCAGGTAGTCCAGCGTCATCTCGAACGCGGCCTCCATCACGCCGACGGCTTCGGCGCACAGCGCCGCGTTGGCTTCGTCGTGGACGCGTTCGAGGGCGGGGCCGGTGTCCCAGCCGACCAGGTCGGTGCCGGCCACCAGCACGCCGTTCAAGGTGACCGTGGCGGCCGGTTGGCCGTCGTGGAGCCGGTAGGGATGCAGGCCGAGGCCCTCGCTGCGGGCGTCGACCAGGAACAGCGAGCGGCGCTCGCCGGCCAGTGCCGAGACCACCAGCCGATCGGCGCCGGGCGCGCCGACCACCAGCGCCTTGCGGCCGTCGAGGCGCCAGTCGCTGCCCACCGCGGTGGCCCGCGTGGGCGCCGCGCCTGGCGGTTCGTCAGCGGCCAGGGCCAGCACCATGCTGCCGTCGGCGATCGACGGAATGATGCGTGCCTGCATCTCGGGCGTGCCGCAGCGGCGCAGGATGCCGCCGCAGACCACCACGGTGTCCAGGTAGGGCTCGAGCGCGAGCGCGCGGCCCAGTTCCGCCATCGTCACCAGCGTCTCGACCGGCGTGGCCTGCATGCCGCCGTGTTCCTCGGCGAACGGCAGGGCCAGCAGTCCCATCTGCGCATAGCGCTGCCACATGGCGCGGCTGCAGCCGACATCGCCCGCCAGCAGCTGGCGGCGCTGCTCGAAGCCGTAGTGGTCGCCCAGCAGGCGCCGCAGCGTGTCTTTCAGCAGCTGCTGTTCGGGGGTCAGTTCGAAATCCATCTACACCCCGATGACCGCCTGGGCGATGATGTTGCGCTGGATCTCGTTGGATCCGCCGTAGATCGTCACCTTGCGGTGGTTGAAGTAGCTGGCACCGGACAGGGCCAGCAGCTGCTGCTCGGGATCGACGGCTTCGTCCGCTTCGAACTGTTCCGGACCGGCGAGGCCCTGCAGGCCGGCGATGTCGTAGAGCAACTCGGTCACGCCCTGCAGCGTCTCCGAGCCCTTGATCTTCAGCACCGACGACAGCGCCGGCGTGCCGCCCGCGCCCGGGTTCGACAGCATCCGCAACTGGGTCAGTTCCAGGGCGCGCAGCTCCACCTCCAGCAAGAGCAGGCGATGTTCGAAGGCGGCGCGCCGCAGCAGCGGCGGCTTGTCCGCGGGCCACTGCGACAGCAAGGCCCGCGCGCGTTTCAGCCGCGCCTTGCTCAGGCCGACCCGCGCCTGGCCGATGCGCTCGTTGCCCAGCAGGAA
Organism: Ramlibacter sp.; assembly: GCA_028292195.1. Classification (GTDB taxonomy): domain Bacteria; phylum Pseudomonadota; class Gammaproteobacteria; order Burkholderiales; family Burkholderiaceae_C; genus Ramlibacter. Next base: position 16,997 of record JAQGMU010000092.1, read on the forward strand.
CTTGGCGTAGTTCCAGCCCTTGTTCTCCTCGCCCACCAGCTGGTCGGCGGGCACCTTCACGTCGTGGAAGAACACTTCGTTGATCTCGTGGCCGCCGTCGATGGTGCGCAGCGGCCGCACCGTGACGCCGGGGGAACGCATGTCGACCAGGAAGAACGAGATGCCTTGCTGCCTGCGTGGCGCGTCGGGGTCGGTGCGCGCCAGCACGAAGATCCAGTCGGCATGCTGCGCGAGTGTCGTCCAGGTCTTTTGTCCCGAGATGACCCATTCATGGCCATCGCGCCGCGCCGTCGTGCGCAGGCCGGCCAGGTCCGAGCCCGCACCGGG
>JAQGMU010000094.1 GCA_028292195.1 Ramlibacter sp.
ACCGAGCGGCCGATCTCAACCAGGCCAGGAAGATGGTTGGTGAATCGGTACGCATCTACAACGAGAAGAGGCCGCACCTTTCCCTAAAATACAAAACGCCCGAGGCCGTGCATCGAGCGTCATTGGCTAGCCAGAAACGGCTGGAATTAAGTCCCGCATAGGTGTCAACCAGGGGCAGGACGGGTCACTCGGCGAAATCAAGGAGGAGGAGCGGGTCGCAGCCGGAGGCGAGGCCCGCGCGGGGGACATTCGCCAAGGCGGGCTGCCCCGTCCTCGCGCGGACCAGGGGTGCCATCCCAGCGGCAGGCGGTCCCCCACGAAGTGACATTCTTCAACGCGGCGGGATCAACGCGTCGCACATCTCGACGAAGCGGGTAGCCGACGGCGACAGCGAGTGGCCGCGGATCGTGATCACCGCGATCGTGCGGCTCATCGCCGGCCGCACGATGCGCAGCGTCTTCAGCGGCGTGCGCGGCGGCACCGCCACGCCCGGCAGGATGCCCACGCCCAGGCCCGCCTCGGCCATCGCCACCTGGGTGCTGACGTGGGTGAACTCGTAGTTCAGCTCGGGGCTCAGGCCCTGGGCCTTCAGCACTTCCAGCAGCTGGTGGTGGAACTGCGAGGCGCCCGACAGCGTCAGCAGCGGCAGCCTGGACAATTCGCGCAGCGTGATGGTCGGCTTGCTCGCCGCCGGGTTGTCGGGCAGCACCAGCGCCACGTACTCGTCGACGAAGATCGGGCTGAAGTCCAGTTCGCCCTTCTTGTCGGTCTGCGGGCCGATACCGAAGTCGACCTCGCGTCGCCGCACGGCCTCCAGCAGCTCGGGCAGCGGCAGCTCCCGCACCCGCACCGAGATGCCCGGGTATTTGCGGGCGAAGTCGACCAGCAGCGCCGGCAGCCGGCTGCTGGCCACCGAGGGCACGCAGGCAAAGGCAAGCTCGCCCTGCTGCACCTGCACCGCCTTCTGCAATTGCGCCAGCGCGCCGTCGATTTCGGCCATGGCCTTGCGCGTGCTGATCATCAGCTGCTCGCCCTCGCGGGTGAGCTCCACCCGGCGCGTGGTGCGGTGGAACAGGGCGACGCCCAGCCGCTCCTCCAGCTGCTTGATCTGCATGCTGACGGCCGGCAGCGACAGGTGCGACTGCTCGGCCGCCTTGCGGAAGCTGGCGTGGTCCGCCACGGCGAGGAAGGTGCCCAGGAGCTTGAGGTTGATCTTCATGGTGCCAGCGCCCCACCGGCGATGAACAATCGCTCAGATTATTTGACTTGTGGCCGCGGTGGCGCAACCTTAGCATGGCCGGTTCGCGCATCAGGAGACCACCGTGGCCCGCAAGCAGAAGGAAATCCGCACCGACATCGGCTGGAGCGACGCCGGCAGCATCACCCTGTTCGGCAAGGACTTTCCCAGCGAGATCCTCGGCCACCTGAACCTGGGCGACATGGGCTTCCTCGAGCTCACCGGCCGCTTCCCGGCGCCGAACGAAAGCCGCATGTTCAACGCGATGGTGGTGACGCTGGTCGAGCATGGCATCACCCCCAGTTCGATCGTGGCCCGCATGACCTACCTGGGCGCGCCTGAGTCGCTGCAGGGCGCCGTCGCCGCCGGCCTGAACGGCCTGGGCACGGTGTTCGTCGGCAGCATCGAGGGTGCCGCCAGGCTGCTGCGCGAAGCCATGCCGCAGCCGGACCCCAAGGCCGACTTCGCGGCGCTGGCGAAGCCGGTGGTCCAGGCGTTCAGCGAGCAGAAACGCATCGTGCCGGGCATCGGCCACCCCTTCCACAAGCCGATCGACCCGCGCACGCCGCGGCTGATCCAGATCGCGCAGGAGACCGGCTTCGACGGCCCTTACCTCAAGCTGATGCTGGCGGTGGCGGCCGAGGCCGGGCGCAGCAGCGGCAAGGTGCTGCCGGTGAACGCCACCGGCGCCATCGGCGCGCTGTGCTGCGAGATGGGCTTCGACTGGAAGATCTGCCGCGGCCTGGGCGTGATGGCGCGGGCGGTCGGCCTGGTCGGCCACATCCTGGAGGAGTCGCGCCGCCCGATGGCCGAGGAGATCTGGCATCGCATCGAGGAGACGGCCACCGCGCACATGAAGCCGCAACAACCCGCAGGAGACAAGTGATGGAAGCAGCAAATTTCCTGGCCGGCAAGGTGGTGCTGGTCACCGGCGCCGGCGGCGGCATCGGTCGCGACTTCGCGCTGGGGCTGGCACGGGCCGGCGCCAGGGTGGTGGTGAACGACATCGGCGCCTCGGTGCAGGGCGAAGGGCGTGACGTGACGCGCGCCGCCGCGGTGGTCGACGAGATCAAGGCCGCGGGCGGCTAGGCCGTTGCCAACGGCGAAAGCGTCTCCGACTGGGACGGCGCCAACCGCATGGTGACCCAGGCGGTCGACACCTTCGGCCGGATCGACTGCGTCATCAACAACGCGGGCATCCTGCGCGACCGCTTCTTCTTCAACATGAGCGTGGAGGAATGGCGCTCGGTGATCGACGTCCACCTGAACGGCGCCTTCTACGTGTCGCGGGCGGCGGCGTCCCACTTCAAGAACCAGCAGTCGGGCTCCTACATCCACATGGTGTCGACCTCGGGGCTGATCGGCAACTTCGGCCAGGCCAATTACTCGGCGGCCAAGCTGGGCATCGTGGCGCTGTCGAAGTCGATTGCGATGGACATGGCGAAATTCAAGGTGCGCTCGAACTGCATCTCGCCCTTTGCCTGGAGCCGCATGGTGGGCGCCATCCCGACCGAGACCGAGGAGCAGAAGGCGCGCGTGGCCCGGCTGCAGCGGATGGAGACGGCCAAGATCGCGCCGCTGGCGGTGTACCTGGCCAGCGACGCCGCCGCCGATGTGTCGGGGCAGATCTTCGCGGTGCGCGCCAACGAGATCTTCCTCATGGGCCAGAGCCGGCCGCTGCGCTCCATGCACACCGCCGAAGGCTGGACACCGGAGACCATCGCCGAGCGCGCGATTCCGGCCATGCGCCCCAGCTTCTACAAGCTGGATCGCTCGCAGGACGTATTCGACTGGGATCCGGCCTGAAGCATGGCATGAGCGATACGACGAGCTTCGACCCGCGCCAGCACCGCATGGTCCCGACCCGCTGGTTCGAGGACTTCACGCTGGGCGAGAAATTCGTGCTGCCTTCGCGCACCATGACCGACGCCCTGTTCGCCGCCTTCCAGCTGGCCAGCGGCGACAACCATCCGGTGCACTACGACGTGGAGTACTGCCGCGCCCGTGGCATGCCCAACATGCTGGCCCACGGCTTCCAGGTGGTGGCCCAGACCTGCGGCGGCGCCGGCCTGTTCGCCCACTACGTCGAGGATTCGCTCAAGGGCTTCATCGAGCAGAGCAGCCGTTTCCTGGGCATGGTGTTCGTCGGCGACACGCTCTACGCCACGCTGGAGGTGAGCGAGCTGGTGCCGCAGCGGACGACCGGCTTGCTGACGCTGAAGTCCACCGTGCACAACCAGCGCGGCGAGTTGGTGATGGACGGGTTGCAGAAGTACCTGCTGAAGAAGCGGCCTGCTTGAACTCGCGTCGGCGCGGCGCGTAGGCTGGGTTCGCCGTCAGGCGACCCCAGCGCTGGGGTGCGCTTCGCGCAACCCAGCCTACATCCAGCCCTCATCCCCCGTGTGCTGCCCCAGCCTGGGCGGCAACCGGTCGCTGCGCGCCGGCGTGCGCGACAGCCGGATCGGGCTGGCGATCACGCGCACCTTGCGGCCGTCGGGCCGCTCGATCTCGTGCACCATCTCCCGCGCCGTCACCTGCGGGTCGGCGAACACCTCGGCGATGTCGTTGATGCGGCTGGCCGGCACGCCGGCGGCGTCCAGCAGCGCCTGGCATTCGGCTACCGTGCGTTTCGCCAGCGCCTGCGCGACCAGGGGCGACAGCTGCGCCTGGTTCTCCAGCCTGGACTCGTTGCGGGCGAAACGCGGGTCCTCGGCCACCCCAGGCAGGTCGACGGCGCGGCAGAAGCTGCGGAACTGCGAGTCGTTGCCGACGATCAGCATCAGGTCGCCGTCGCTGCAGCGGAAGTTGTCGCTCGGGTAGACCGTGGCCAGCCGGTTGCCCTGGCGCCGTGGCGTCTTGCCGGTGGCCAGGTAGTTCATGCCGATGTTGGACAGCGCCGCCACCTGCACGTCGAGCAGCGACATGTCGACGTGCTGGCCCTGGCCGGACGCATGGCGCTCGTTCACGGCCGCCAGGATGGCGATGGTGGAATAGAGCGCCGTCATCTGGTCGGCAGCGGCGATGCCGGTCTTGCGCGGACCGCCGCCCGGTTCGCCGTCGGGGTTGCCGGTGATGCTCATGAGGCCGCCCATGGCCTGCACGATGGTGTCGTAGCCGGGGCGCTCGCGGTAGGGGCCGGTCTGGCCGAAGCCGGTGATGGAACAGTAGATCAGGCGCGGGTTGGCTGCTGCCAGCGTGGCGTAGTCCAGCCCGTAGCGCGCCAGCGTGCCCACTTTGTAGTTCTCGACCAGGATGTCGGCCTCGCGCGCCAGCCGCGCCACGGTGGCCTGCCCTTCGGCGGTGGCGATGTCGGCCGCCACCGAGCGCTTGCCGCGGTTGCAGGTCCAGAAGTAGACCGATTCGTCGAGCGGCACCGTGGCGGGCTGCGTCATGAAGGGCGGCGCCCATTCGCGCGAGTCGTCGCCGCGGCCGGGCCGCTCGATCTTGATGACGTCGGCGCCGAGGTCGGCCAGGATCTGGGCCGCGAGCGGCCCCGCCAGCACGCGGGACAGGTCCAGCACGCGCAGGCCCGCGAGCGCGCCGCCGTCTGTTTTTGAGGTCGCCATGCTCACTCCGGCTGGATGCCGGCCGCCTTGATCAGGTCCAGCCATTGCACGTGGTCGCGTTGCATGCGGCGGCCCAGTTCCTGCGCGCTGGTGGGCTCGAGTTCGGTCGACAGTGTGATGAACTGCTGCTTGATCTCGGGTGTCGCCAGCGCGGTGGCGAGCGCGGCGCTCAATTTGTCGACGATGGCGCCCGGCGTGCCCGCCGGCGCCACCAGCCCGACCCAGGTGACCAGCTGCGTGCCGGGCCAGGTTTCCGCCAGCGTGGGCACGTCGGGCGCGGCCACGCTGCGGCCGGTGCCGGAGATGGCCAGCGCATGCAGCTTGCCGGCACGGATCTGCGGCACGCCGTTGGCGACGTCGACGATCGCCGCCGGCACCTGGCCGCCGACCAGGTCGGTGATGGCCTGCGGCGTGCCCTTGTAGCCGATGCCGGTGAACTTGACGCCGCTTTCCTTGGCCAGCAGCGCCACCGCCACCTGGGCGCTGGAGGAGCCGTAGGCCAGCGGCATCGGCGCCGGCTGCTTCGCTGCGTAGGCGAGGAATTCCTTGAGGGTCCTGGCCGGGAAGTCCGAGCGCACCACGAACATCATGGAGGTCGATGCCAGGCCGGCAATGGGCACGAAGTCCTTGCGCACGTCGTAGGGCAGCGACTTGTACAGGCCGTCGTTGGCGGCCAGCGTGGTGGTGGACCCGGCCAGCAGGGTGTAACCGTCCGGCTTGGCGCGGGCACCGAACTGCGTGCCGACGATGCCGTTGGCGCCGGCCTTGTTGTCGACGACGACCGTCTGGCCCAGCACCTTTTGCAGCGCCACCGCCACCGGCCGCACCACGTTGTCGGTGTAGCTGCCGGGGCCGTAGGGCACGACGATGGTGATGGGGCGGGAGGGGTAGTCCTGGGCCCGGGCCGGCGCCGCCAGCAGGGCGCAGGCCAGCGCCAGGACGGCCGAAAGAATCCTGCTTGTCATGTCTTACTTCCCGCCCCAGACGGGCTTGCGCTTCTCGGCGAAGGCCGCCAGGCCTTCCTTGCAATCGTCGGTGCCGAACACGGTGGACACCAGGTCCACCGCGCTGGCGGCGCCCTGGCGGTAGCCGTTGTCGGTGGCGCGGGCGAAGGCCGCCTTGCCCAGTCGCATCAGTTCGGGCGATTTGGCGGCGAACACGCGGGCCAGCTTGCGCGCCTCGGCCAGCACCTGGTCCGGCGGGGCGGTGCGGCTGACGAGGCCCAGCGCCAACGCCTCGCGCGCGTCGAACACGCGGCCGGTGAACAGCAGGTCGAAGGCGCGGTAGCGGCCGACGATGCGCGGCAGGTGGGTGTAATGGATCGACGGCAGCAGGCCGATCTCCATTTCGGGGTAGCCGAAGGTGGAGTCGTCGGCGGCCACCAGCATGTCGCAGGTGATCGCGATCGACATGCCGCCGCCGCGGACGGCGCCGGTGATCGCTGCGATGACCGGCTTGGGCAGGCTGGACTGCAGTTCGTGCAGCTGGAAATACAGCTTGCCGACGATGGAGTGGACTTCCGCCGGCGTGCGTTGCCGGAAGCGCGGCAGGTCCAGGCCGCCGCAGAAGCGCCCCGGCACCGCGCTGCCCAGGATGATGGCGCGCACCGCCGGGTCGCCGCCAGCCTGCCGCAGGGTGGCCATCAGCTGGTCCAGCAGTTCGTCGGTGATGCCGTTGACCGGCGGGTTGTTCAGCAGGATCTCGGCGACCCCGTCCTGCACTTGGTAATCGATCATCGCGATCATCCTAAGGACGGCCCGGGGGCGTCACAAGTCAAATTTACGGAACCATTGTTAAAGGAAGCGCCGCGCGCAAGAATCGGTTTGCCTGGACGATGTCGAAATCCGGGCCGCCCGGCCGACATTGTCCAGGCGCCGCATGGTGCGGCGCCGTTCTCCCCAGGAGTGAGTCATGGAATACCTGTTGCTGATCCATTCGGACGACGAGCCGCTCAAGACGATGCCCAAGGACACCCAGCAGGCCGCGGTGGCGGCCTATGGCGCCTATACCAAGGCCTTGCAGGAAAGCGGCGTGCTGCGCTCGGCCAACCGGCTGCGCCCGGCCAGCACCGCCACCACGGTGCGGATGCGCGACGGCAAGACCGACGTGCAGAACGGCCCGTTCATCGAAACGCGCGAGGAACTGGGCGGCTACTACCTGATCGACGTCAAGGACCTCGATGCGGCGCTGTCGTGGGCGGCCCGCTGCCCGGGCGCGGCCTACGGCGCCATCGAGGTGCGGCCGGTCTGGGCCATGGGCGAGTACTGAGGCGATGGACGCGGCGCGCGAGGACAGCGCCGCGGCGCGCGAGTCCAGGGAGGCTGCTGGCGAATCCAGGGAGGCGGCTGGCGAGTCCGTGGAGGCGGCTTACGCCGCGGAAGCGGCGGCCCGGCGCAGCTACGGCAAGCTGGTGGCCTTCCTGGCCGCCCGCACCCGCGACGTCGCCGGCGCCGAGGACGCGCTGTCCGAGGCCTTCGCCAGCGCGCTTTCCGACTGGCCGGTGCGCGGCGTGCCGGCCAGCCCCGAAGCCTGGCTGCTGACGGTGGCGCGCCGGCGCATGGTCGATGGCGTGCGCTCGCGCGTGCATGCCGAAGACGCGGCGGCCCACCTGCTGCTGCTGGAGGAATTGGCGGAGCCGGCCGACGACTCCGGCGTCCCCGACGAGCGCTTGCGGCTGATGCTGGTGTGCGCGCACCCGGCCTTGCCGGCCAACGTGCGGGCGCCGCTGATGCTGCAGGCGGTGCTGGGTTTCGATGCCGCCGCCATCGGCTCCGCCTTCCTGGTGGCGCCGGCCGCGATGGGCCAGCGGCTGGTGCGGGCCAAGGCCAAGATCCGCGAGGCCGGCATCGCCTTCGAAGTGCCGCCGCGCGCGGCCTGGCCGGACCGGCTCGATTCGGTGCTGGCCGCCATCTACGCGGTCTACGCCGAAGGCTGGAGCGATGCCGAGGGGACCGACCCGCAGCGGCGCAACCTGGCGGATGAAGCTCTCTGGCTGGGTCGCCTGCTCGCCAACCTGTTGCCGCAGGAGCCGGAGGCGGCTGGCCTGCTGGCGCTGATGCTGCACGCGCAGGCGCGGCGGCCGGCCCGGCGCAACGACGATGGCGCCTACGTGCCGCTGGCGCAGCAGGACGTGGCGCGCTGGGACGCGGCACTTGCCGATGAGGCGGAAGCGCTCTTGCTGCACGCGAGTCGCTTCGGTGTGGCCGGCCGCTACCAGCTGGAGGCCGCGGTTCAATCCGCGCACGCGGTGCGCCGGCTGGGGCAGGCGCCGGACTGGACTGCGATCGTCACGCTCTATGCCGCGCTGCAGGCGCTGACCGGTTCACCGTTGGCCGCATTGAATCGCGCCGTGGCACTGGCCCATGCCGGCGACGCGCAGGGCGGACTGCGGGCGCTCGAAGCCTTGGCCGACGAAGCGCGGCTCGCCGACTACCAGCCGTACTGGGCGGCGCGGGCCGACCTGCTGACGCGTGTCGGGCGCAAGCAGGAGGCCGCGGCTGCCTACGAGCGCGCGATCGGGCTGGAGCGGGATCCCGCCGTGCGCAGTTTCCTGCAAGGGCGGATGGCGGCGCTCTGATCGGGCCTCATCCCCGCCTGCGCGGGGGGCGGCTCAACGCGACACGTGCTGCGTCTGCTGTGCCTGCGCTTGTTGCGCTTCCTTCTGATTGGCGCGGTGGCGGCCGATGACGCAGCCGGCGGCGGCGCCCAGCAGGCCGTGGTGGTGCGCGAAGTGGCCGGCGGTGCCGCCCACTGCGGCGCCCTTGAGGCAGCCCTTGGCGTTGGCGGCCGGGGCGGCGACGGCGAGGCAGGCTGCGAGCACGGCGGCGATGGCGGTGAACTTCATGGAGAGACTCCTGAAATGATGATTTGCCACCATTCTGGGAAGCGCCACCCGGCTGCCGCGTCGGAGCGAGAACGAAACCCGGGTAGGACAGAGGGTCGCCGCCGCAGCCGAGCCTCGGCCCGGAGCCGGCCTGTCTGAGCAGCGCGCTGGCGTCGGCTTCAGGGAATCCACCAATGCGCTTGTGGTCAGCCGCTGGTAAAACCACGGTAATGACAAGAGTGACCAAGGCCCCGAGCATCACCCGGGACGACGCGCAGGCGCCGGAGAGCGGGTTCGAGAAGGTGTTCGGCTTCCTGCGCGAGCAACTGCTGGAAGGCGTGATCCGCAACGGCGACCGCCTGCTGCCCGAGCGCGAGCTGGCGCTGCAGCTGGGCGTGAGCCGGCCGATCGTGCGCGAGGCGCTGCGCGCGCTGTCGATGATGGGCGTGGTGGAGATCCGAGAGCGGGTCGGCACCGTGGTGCGCCAGCCCGACGTGTCGGTGCTGGGCGACGTGTTCGCCTTCTCGCTGAGCCAGGTGCCCGACGCCATCGACGACGTGATGCAGGCGCGCATCGCGCTGGAGTGCCAGGCCATCCGCCTGGCCTGCCAGCGCGCCACCACCGCCGACATCGAGCGCATGCGCGCGGCCCTCGACCTGATCGAGGTGACCGTGAACGACCCCGCCGGCGGCGGCCTGGCCGACTTCGACTTCCATTTCGCGCTGGTGAAGGCCAGCAAGTCCGACACCATCACCCAGCTGTATGGCGCGATGGCCACGCTGCTGACCCGCTCGCACAAGGACCGCCGCCAGCTGGTGGGCGACCACGGCGACTCCGCCACCATGAAACGCACGGTGGTGGAAGACCACCGCCACCTGCTGGAAGCGGTGATCGCCGGCGACGAGGACGCCGCCGACCAGGCGTTGCGCCAGCACTTCCGCATCGGCGACGACCTGCGCCGGCAGAAGGCCCTGGCACCCGGAAAGTTCACCACCCGCAGTACCGCCGCACGCGGCAAGACCACCAAGGAAACGACTTCATGACCCAGCAGGGCAAGGCCGGCAGCGTCGGCTTCATCGGCATAGGCACCATGGGCCGGGAGATGGCCATCAACCTGGCCAAGGCCGGCCACCAAGTCGCCGCCTACGACGTGCGCCCCGGCGCCGCGCAGGAACTGGCCGCGCACGGCATCCGCGCCGCCGCCACCATTGCGGACGCGAGCCGCGGCGCCCACGCCGTCATCACCATGCTGCCCGACACGCCGGACGTGGAAGCCGTGGTGTACGGCGACGGCGGCCTGCTGGCGAACCCGCCCGAAGGCAAGCTGGTGATCGACATGAGCACCATCGCGCCCGGCGCGGTGCGGCGCATGCATGCCGACCTGGCACGCGCCGGCGTCGCCTTCATCGACGCCCCGGTGTCCGGCGGTCCGCTCGGCGCCAGGAACGCAGCCCTGTCCATCATGGCCGGCGGCGACGCCCCGGCCTTCGCCCAGGCGCAGCGCTTCTTCGCCGGCATGGGCACCACCGTCACCCACGTGGGCGAGAGCGGCGCCGGCCAGACGGTGAAGTTGTGCAACCAGCTGATCTGCGGCATCAACATCCAGGCGATCTGCGAAGCGCTGGCCCTGGGCCGCGCCGCCGGCGTCGACCTGCAGCAGCTGCGCCGCGTGCTGCTGGGCGGCTCGGCCGCTTCCTGGATGCTGGACAAGCTGGGCGCGCAGATGATCGAAGGCGACGCCTCCGCCGGCTTCCGCATCGACCTGATGCTGAAGGACCTGCGGCTGGTGGCGCAGCAGGCGCAGGAAACCAATGTGCCGCTGCCGGCCACCGCACTGGTGACCTCGCAATACCTCGACGCTCGCGCCCACGGCGAGGGCAGCAACGGCAACCAGGCGCTGTTCCGTGTCTACGACCGCATGAGCGGGCAGGTGCGCTGAAGTGACCCTCGATTTCGCCGCGGTCGCCTCGCGCTGGCCGCTGTTCCTGGACGGGGCGCTGATGACGCTGCGCCTGGCCGCGGGCGCCACGGTGATCGGCTTCGTCATCGGCACTTTCTGCGCCATCGGCAAGCGCGGCCAGGTCGCCTGGATCCGCAAGGCCTGCACCGCCTACGTGGAGGTGATCCGCAACACGCCGCTGCTGGTGCAGATCTTCCTGGTCTATTTCGGCCTGGCCAGCTTCGGCCTGAAGCTCGATGCGGTGACGGTGGCGATGGCGGCCCTGACCATCAACGTCGGCGCCTACGCCACCGAGATCATGCGCGCCGGCTTCGACTCGATCCACCAGGGCCAGCTGGAAGCGGCCGAATGCCTGGCCCTGAACAAGCGCCAGGTGTACTGGCATGTGGTGCTGCTGCCGGCGCTGGAGCGCGTCTACCCGGCGCTCACCAGCCAGTTCGTGCTGCTGATGCTGGCCTCGTCGTGCGCTTCGCAGATCTCGGCCGAGGAGCTGACGGCGGTGGCGAACTTCGTCCAGTCCGACACCTACCGCCCGTTCGAAACCTATGTGCTGGTCGGCCTGGCCTACGTGGCCTTGTCGGTGCTGATGCGCGCCGGCTTCTGGGGCCTGGGCCTGGCGCTGTTCCCGCGCCGGCGCCGGCTCGGCACCCCGCTGTAATCCGCGATGAACAGCGCCCTCAACTCCAACCACCTGCTGTACCTGCTGCAGGGCACCGGCTGGACGATCGCCCTGTCGCTGATCGCCTTCGTCGGCGGCGGCTTCTTCGGGCTGCTCGTGGCGCTGAGCCGCGTGTCGGCCTGGAAGCCGCTGCGGCTGGCGAGCGGCGGCTACGTGCAGTTGATCCAGGGCACGCCGCTGCTGGTGATCCTGTTCATGACCTTCTTCGGGCTGCCGGGCATCGGCCTCACGATCTCGCCGCTGGCCGCGGCCGGCCTGTCGCTGACGCTTTACGTCGCCGCTTACCTGGGCGAGATCTGGCGTGGCTGCATCGAGTCGGTGCCCAAGGCGCAGTGGGAGGCGGCCGAGTGCCTAGCGCTCACCCGCATCCAGCGCATGCGCCTGGTGATCCTGCCGCAGGCCGTGCGCATCGCGACGCCGCCCACCGTCGGCTTCATGGTGCAGATCATCAAGAACACCTCGCTGGCCTCGGTGGTCGGCTTCGTCGAACTGGCGCGCTCGGGCCAGATCCTGAACAACTCGGTGTTCGAGCCCTTCCTGGTCTACGTGATCATCGCCGCCATCTACTTCTGCCTGTGCTTCCCGCTTTCGCGCTGGAGCCAGCGGCTGGAGCGGCGCGGCGCCCCGGCGGAGCGCGCCGCCACCGCCGCCTTGCAACAGGCCAGCCTTTCACTCACATGATGAATCCCTCCATGGAACAAGAAGCGGCCGTCGTGCTGCGCGACGTGCACAAGAGCTTCGGCTCGAACAAGGTGCTGTCCGGCGTCAACCTGCAGGCGCAGCGCGGCCAGGTGACGGCCATCATCGGCCGCAGCGGCTCCGGCAAGAGCACGGCGCTGCGCTGCATCGACCGGCTGGAGAAAGTGGACAGCGGCGAGATCACCGTCTGCGGCCGCCGGGTCGACGACCCGCAGGTCGACCTGAAGGCGCTGCGGCTGGACGTCGGCATCGTGTTCCAGAGCTACAACCTGTTCCCGCACCTGAGCATCGAAGAGAACATCATGCTGGCGCCGCGCGCCGCCAAGGGCATGGACAAGGAAGCGGCCCGCACGCTGGCGCACCAGGTGCTGGCCCGCGTCGGGCTGGCCGACAAGGCCACCTCCTATCCGGAGCAGCTCTCGGGCGGCCAGCAGCAACGCGTGGCGATCGCCCGCTCGCTGGCGATGCAGCCCAAGGTGATGCTGTTCGACGAAGTCACGTCCGCGCTAGACCCGGAACTGACCGGCGAAGTGCTGAAAGTGATCGAGGAGCTGGCCGCCGGCGGCATGACCATGGTGATGGTCACGCACGAGATGGCCTTCGCCCGCCGCATCGCCGACCAGGTGGTGTTCATGCATTCCGGACGCGTCTGGGAGCAGGGCGGCGCCGAGATCCTCAATGATCCCCAGACGCCCGAACTCAAGCAGTTCGTGCGCAGCGACCTGTAGACCGTTTTCAACCACGAAGAAAGAAGGAGACACCCATGCTGTCATTCAAACCCGCCCGTATCGCCCTCGTGGCGTCCTGCCTGGCCCTGCTGGGCACGGTGGCCCACGCCGACCTGCTGGACGACGTCATGAAGGCGAAGAAGATCCGCATCTCCACCGACATGGCGATCCCGCCGGCCGGCATGATGGACTCCAGCATGCAGCCCAGCGGCTCCGACGTCGAAACCGCCAAGCTGCTGGCCGCCGACTGGGGCCTGCAGATCGAGTGGGTGCCGACCACCGGCGCGACCCGCATTCCCAACGTCAACACCGGCAAGGCCGACATCATCATCTCCACGCTGTCGGTCACGCCGGAACGCGCCAAGGTGATCGACTTCTCCAAGGCCTACGCCGTGCTGCAGTCCGTCGTCGGCGCGCCCAAGACCGCCGCCATCAAGGAATGGGCCGACCTGAAGGGCAAGAACATCACCGTCACCCGCGGCACCACCCAGGACACCGAGCTGTCAGGCATGGCCAACGACAAGGGCTTCAAGGTCGTGCGCTATGACGACGACGCGACCATGGTGACCGCGGGCGCCACCGGCCAGGCCGAGATCGTCGCCACCTCGGTCGCGCTGGTGAACCAGATCACGGCCAAGAACCCGGCCAAGCCCTGGGAGCCGAAGTTCGTGATCCGCAACTTCGACCTGGCCGTCGGCATCAAGCAGGGCGAGCCGCGCCTGCTGGCCAAGCTGAACGAATGGGTGGCAGCCAACCTGAAGAACGGCAAGCTCAATACCATCTACAAGAAGTACTACCACGTCGACCTGCCGGCGACGATGACCAACTGAAAACCTGGGAACACGCACACATGAAAGTCGTCATCGGCTCGGACCACGCTGGCTGGGCACTCAAGGGGGGCGTCATCGCCCATATCAAGGCGCTGGGCCACGAGGTGGTGGACGTGGGCAGCCACGACCCGAAGCCGGTGGACTTTCCGGACATCGCGGGGGCCCTGACGGCCAAGGTGCTGTCCGGTGAAGCCACGCGCGGCATCATGGTGTGCGGCACCGGCGTCGGCGCGTCGATCGCGGCCAACAAGGTGCGGGGCATCCGCGCCGCGGTCTGCCACGACATCCACTCGGCGCACCAGAGCGTGGAGCACGACGACGTCAACGTCATGTGCCTGGGCGCGCAGATCGTCGGCCCCTGGCTGGCCAACGACCTGGTGGCGTCCTTCCTGGAAGCGAAGTTCGTGGACAGCGAGGACCACCGCCGCCGCGTGGCCAAGCTCCACGAGATGGACTCCGCCTTCAAGTGAAGGCCAGCGCGGTGCGCCGGCGGGTCGTCGTCTTCGGCAGCCTGAACATGGACCTGGTGGTCCGCGTTCCGCGCATGCCGCAGGCCGGCGAGACGCTCACCGGCCATGGCTTCCTCGGCAACCCGGGCGGCAAGGGCGCGAACCAGGCCGTGGCCTGCGCGCGCCAGGGCGCCGCCGTGTCCATGGTGGGGCGGGTCGGCGCCGATGCGTTCGGCGCCGAACTGCGTGAAGGGCTGCTGGCGCAGGGCATCGACGTCAGCGGCGTCGGGATCGCCGACGGCGTGAGCACCGGCGTCGCCACCATCCTGGTCGACGATGCGGCGCAGAACTGCATCGCCGTGGTGCCGGGCGCCAATGCGCTGGTGACGCAAAACGATGCCGAAGCGCTGCGGCCCGTGCTGGAAGGCGCGGCGCTGCTGCTGCTGCAGCTGGAAGTGCCGATGCCGTCCGTGCTGAGGGCGGCGCAGGTCGCGCGCGAAGCCGGCTGCACCGTGCTGCTGAATCCGGCGCCTGCGCAGGCCTTGCCCGCCGCCTTGTGGCCGCTGATCGACATCCTGGTCTTGAACGAAACCGAGGCCCGCATGCTGAGCGGGCTGGCCTCAGTCGACATGGGCAATGCCGCCGAAGCGGCGGCGTTGCTGGCGCGGCGCGGTCCGCGTGAAGTGATCGTGACGCTGGGCGCCGACGGCGTCGTCTGGCATTCGCCGCTGGGCGTGCAACGCCTTGCGGCGCAGAAGGTGAAGGCGGTCGACACCACTGCGGCCGGTGACACTTTCATCGGTGCACTGGCGGCGCTGCGGGTCGAAGGCCGGCCCATGGAAGAGGCGCTGGCCCATGCGATCCGCGCGGCGGCGATCTGCGTCACGCGCCCGGGCGCGCAGGCGTCGATGCCGACCCGCGCCGAGGTCGAAGGCTGAGGGATACTGGCGGGGCCCCAGCCTCGCCGGAGTCCCGCATGCCGCTCGCCACCCCCCAGCTCCAGTTCTTCGCCGACCTCTCGGTGCAGGTCGACAAGCCGCAGGAAGTCGGCCGCGTGTTCAATGCGCAGCGGCGCGTGATTCCGATTCTTGGAGGTGAAGTGATGGGCGACGGCTGGCGTGGCCGCATCCTGCCGGGCGGCGCCGACTTCCAGCTGATCGCCAGCGAGACGGTGGCGCAGCTCGATGCCCGCTACGTGGTGGAGACCGACGCCGGCGACCGCATCTTCGTGATGAACCGGGCGCTGCGCTGCGCGTCGGCGGAAGTGACGGCAAAGCTGATTCGGGGCGAACCGGTGGATCCGGCGCTGGTTTATTTTCGCTGCGCGCCGGTGTTCGAGACCGCGTCCAAGGCCCTGGGATGGATCAACGAGCGGATCTTCGTCGGCACCGGGGCTCGGTTTCCCGATCGGGTCGAGATCCGCGTGTTCACCGTCGCCTGATCGCGCGCTGCATGGTGGGGTCGCTGCGCGAACCCACCCTACACGGCGACCCCACCGATCAATGCGGCACGTCCCCGCCCGCGGCGGCCGTTGCTGTCCGCTTCGGTGCCCGGATCAGCATCAACAGCGGAATCGCCAGCACCGTCACCGCCATCATGATCCAGAAGTCATTGATGTAGGCCAGCAGCGCAGCCTGCCGCGTGACCTCCAGGTTCAGCATGGCAAGGCCGGCGGCCGTGCCGGGGTCCAGCG
>JAQGMU010000096.1 GCA_028292195.1 Ramlibacter sp.
ACCATGCTCTGGCGCAGCTTCTTCTCGAGCTCCTCGATCCGCTGCGCCTCGTCGGCCGCGAAGGCCGCCAGGGGAACCAGCTGGGCGACTGCCACCGCGACGAGTCGCAGTTTCAGCCGGGACGAACGCTTCAAAACCATGCGCAACCCCCAAGGTGCTCATCAGTAGCACCTGTGGGGATTCTAGGAAGGAAGCGCTCCTTGCAACCAGTTGTTACGGAGCCGCGCCACGACTACGTGACAAATCGCATGCGACCGCTAGCTTTGGCAAGCAAGTGACGCGGCACCGCAACTAAAAAGTGCCTTACCTGGCCTTGCGGGTCACGCCGATCAGGTACTCGGTGACTTGCAGCGCCCTGTCCATGCCGCCGGCCAGGCTGCCGTCGGTGTAGTAGCGGCCCGCGATGCCCAGGGCCGGCACGCCTTCCACCTGGTAGGCGTTCTGCAGCTGGGTGGCGCGGCGTGCCTTGGCCGAGACCGAGAACGAGTTGTAAAGCTCCTGGAATTTGGCGCGGTCCAGGCCGTTGCTTTCGGCGAATTTCAGGATCGAGTCTTCCTTGTCGTTCGACTGCTTCAGCTTGTGGATGGAGTCGAACACCTTCTGGTGCAGATCGTCCAGCTTGCCCATCGCTTCCAGCGTGTAGAACAGGCGCTGCTGCGGCACGAAGTCGTCGCGGAAGGCCACCGGAACGCGGCGGATCACCACGTCCGGGGGCGCGCTCTTGATCCAGCTCACCAGCCGCGGCTCGAAGGCGTTGCAGTGCGGGCAGCTGTACCAGAAGAACTCGATCAGTTCGATCTTCTCGGGCGGCGCGTCGACCGTCACGCGCTTTTCCAGCTGCTTGTAGTCCTTGCCCTCATCGAACTTGCGCTGCGCCTGGGCCAGCCCGGGCAGGCCCAGCGCCAGGGCGCCCATTGCACCGGCCGCTGCGGCCGAAAAATCGCGACGATCCATTTCAGTCTTCTCCTAGAACTTCAATTCAGACGGCACGGTGGAATGAAGGTTCCGCCGCCCGGCGGCGCGCGGCTACCGCTGGACGCGCACCAGCGCGGTGTCGAAGCCGCCGGAATCGAGCTTGTCCTTCTGGCGGTCGGCGTCGTCCTTGCGCTCGAACGGGCCGACCCGCACCCGGTACACCTGGCGGCCCGATTGTTCACGCTCGGTGACCTTGGCTTCGATTCCCATCAGCGACAGCTTGGCGCGCTGCGCCTCGGCGTCCTCCGGCGTGCGGAAGGCGCCGGCCTGCACGAAGTAGAGGAAGGGGTCGCTGCCGCTGGTCGCCCGGGCCGCGGCCAAGTCGCCCAGCGGGTCGGCCGGCGGCGGCCGGCCGGTGACGGCCGGGGCTTCCGGCATCTTGTCCCTGGCGACGGGCTTCTCGTCCTTGTCCTTGCCGGCGGCCGAGGCAGCCACCTCGGGCGCCTTGGCGACGGCCGGGGCCGACGCCGCCGGCATGCCGGGCGCGGGCGGCAGCGCCTTGGCCGGGTTCTTGCCGTACAGGGGCGCGTTCGGGTCCCAGTTCTGGTTCTTGCGCGACTCCGCCGCGTCCTGGTCCGGTGACCGGCTGGGGCCCTTGTTCAGGAAGGGAATCGGGACCTTGGTCACATAGACCGCCACCGCCAGGGCGGCGGCCAGGCCGATCACCACGCCGATGATGATGCCGACAATGACGTTGCCGCGTTGTGTGTGTTTCACGCTTGTTCGCTCGCTCACATTTTCTGCGGGGCGTCCACACCCAGCACTGCCAGACCATTGTGCAATACCTGCGCGACCGCGGCGACCAGGGCCAGCCGCGCCCGCTTCAGGTTCTCGTCGTCCACCAAAATGCGCTCACTGTCGTAGTAGGAGTGATACGCCGCCGCCAGTTCGCGCAGGTAGAAGGTGATGTCGTGCGGCGCGAAGTCCTCGGCCGCGGCGGTCAGCACCTCAGGGTAGCGCGCCAGCTGCAACATCAGGTTCAACGCGGCCGGATGCTCCAGCGACGACAGCTCGGCGCCCGGGAGCGTATCCACCTGTCCGCCCCAGGCCGCCAGCACCGAGCAGATGCGGGCATGGGCGTACTGCACGTAGTAGACCGGGTTTTCATTGTTCCTGGCCAGCGCCAGGTCGACGTCGAACACGTATTCGGTGTCGGCCTTGCGCGAGAGCAGGAAGAAGCGCACCGCGTCCTTGCTGGTCCACTCGATCAGGTCGCGCAGCGTCACGTAGCTGCCCGCGCGCTTGGAGAGCTTGACCTCCTGGCCGCCCCGCGTCACGCGCACCATGGTGTTCAGCACGTAGTCCGGGTAGCCCTGCGGAATGCCGACGCCGGCCGCCTGCAGGCCGGCGCGCACGCGCGCGATGGTGCCGTGGTGGTCGGTGCCCTGGATGTTCAGCACCTTGGTGAAGCCCCGCTCCCACTTGGTGATGTGGTACGCCACGTCCGGCACGAAGTAGGTGTAGCTGCCGTCGCCCTTGCGCATGACGCGGTCCTTGTCGTCGCCGTATCCGGTGGTCTGCAGCCACAGCGCGCCGTCCTGCTCGTAGGTCTTGCCGGCGTCGCGCAGGCGCTGCACCACTTCATCCACCTTGCCGCTGGTGTACAGGCTCGACTCCAGGTAGTAGTTGTCGAAGCGGACGCCGAAGGCCTGCAGGTCCAGGTCCTGCTCGTGGCGCAGGTAAGCCACGGCGAACAGGCGCATGCCGTCGAGGTCGTTCACGTCGCCGCTGGCGGTGAACGCGCGGTCGTCCGCCTTCACGGTCTTGCCCGCCAGGAAGTCGTCGGCGATGTCCTGGATGTAGTCGCCGTTGTAGGCGGCCTCCGGCCATTCCGCGTCACCGGGCTTGAAGCCCTTGGCGCGCAGCTGCACGCTGGTGCCCAGGGTGGCGATCTGCACGCCGGCGTCGTTGTAATAGAACTCGCGGGTGACGTCCCAGCCCTGCGTGGCGTACAGGCTGGAGATCGCGTCGCCCAGCGCGCCCTGGCGGCCGTGGCCGACGTGCAGCGGGCCGGTGGGGTTGGCGGAAATGAACTCCACCATCATGCGCTGGCCGTTGGCGGGCTGGCGGCCGAAACCTGCGGCCGCGGCCAGCACCTCGCGCACCACCTGCTGCTTGGCCGCGGGCTTGAGCTTGATATTGAGGAAGCCGGGGCCGGCGATGTCGACCGCCTCGACCCACC
Source organism: Ramlibacter sp. (assembly GCA_028292195.1). Lineage (GTDB taxonomy): Bacteria > Pseudomonadota > Gammaproteobacteria > Burkholderiales > Burkholderiaceae_C > Ramlibacter. The sequence goes on from JAQGMU010000096.1 coordinate 3,158, forward strand.
GGCCGAACGCGGGCGTGGCCAGCAGGCTCTCGCGCAGGGCCTCGGCCACCTGGCGCGGGTTCTTTTTCAGCGGCTTGGCCAGCTGCATGGCGGCGGTGCAGGCCAGGTCGCCATGGGCCGCAACCTTGGGCGACTCGAAAGCCGCCTTGTCGCCGGCACCCGGCGACAGCTGTTCGAGCCCGGCGGCCAGCGCGACTAGCAAATCTTGTTTCACGAGGAGCATTCGGGGGATTTTAAGGGGCGGCCCTTTGTCATCCCACGCAGGGGGAATCCAGGGCTCCCGAGCTGACGCGCACCGCGCGTGGCATTTGAACGCCCTGGATCCCCACCTCCGCGCACTTCTGTCCGGAATTGTTTCGGGCACTGCGGGGCGGGCCGAGCCATTGCGACTGCAATGCCTCCGGTCCGGCCCAGGAACGATCCCGGCATCGGCTGTTCCGACCCAGTTTCGGGAGGCATCCGCTTCGCGATCTCGCACGGCGCAGCGCCGGGACGGGGCAGCCCGCCTTTGACCCGTCCTGCCCCTGGTTGACACCTATGCGGGACTTAATTCCAGCCGTTTCTGGCTGGCCAATGACGCTCGATGCACGGCCTCGGGCGTTTTGTATTTTAGGGAAAGGTGCGGCCTCTTCTCGTTGTAGATGCGTACCGATTCACCAACCATCTTCCTGGCCTGGTTGAGATCGGCCGCTCGGT
>JAQGMU010000191.1 GCA_028292195.1 Ramlibacter sp.
GCGCGCCGGACTGCTGGCGCCCAGCGCCTGCATCACCGTGCGGACGCGTTCGCCGGTGGCGGGGTTCACGCCCGGCCGGGTGTTGAGGACGCGGTCGACCGTCGCCGAGCTGACGCCGGCGGCTTCCGCGATCTGGGTGATGGTGGCTGCCATTTGAGGGTCGCGCCGCTGGAAATAAATCAATCTTCCGCGCTGCGGCCTGGCCGGGAATGTACCCCAAGCCCGCCGCTTTGCCAGCCACGGTTGCCCTGCCCCAATGGCCGGCCTAGCCGGCCGAGCGATTCAGCGAAACGTCAGGGTTTCTATTGATTGATGTATTAATAGATTGAAATACCATCAATCACATCAGACAAGTCGGTCGACCTGGCGCGAGACGTTCCAGCCGCGGGGCCGCAGGCGGTGGGCTGATCGGCGGAGACGCCGAAGGAAAAAAAGGCGAGCGGACACGTACTGGCCGCTCTTTCTTGACCCCCTCGCGTGCCTGCCACGCACCCGTATGGAGACCTACCCATGAGCAACCCCTCATCCACCCTCTGGCGCGTCGCGGCCGGGGCCGCGCTGGGCCTGTCGGCGCTAGCCGCGCAGGCGCAGGACAAGACCCTCACGCTGTGCTGGGCCGCCTGGGACCCGGCCAACGCGCTGGTCGAACTGTCCAAGGACTTCACCGCCAAGACCGGCATCCAGATGAAGTACGAGTTCGTGCCCTGGCCGAATTTCGCGCAGCGCATGCTCAACGAGCTCAACTCCAAGGGCAAGCTGTGCGACCTGCTGATCGGCGATAGCCAATGGATAGGCGCGGCGGCCACCGAGGGCCACTACGTCAAGCTGAACGACTTCTTCGACAAGAACGACATCAAGATGGCCGACTTCATGCCGGCCACCGTCGAGGGCTACGCCACCTGGCCGAAGGGAACGAAGAACTACTACGCGCTGCCGGCCATGGGCGACGCCGTGGCCTTCACCTACCGCAAGGACTGGTTCGCCCGCCCCGCGCTGCAGGCCGAGTTCAAGCAGAAGTACAGCCGCGAGCTGGCGCCGCCCAGGACCTGGGACGAGTTCAAGCAGGTGGCGCAGTTCTTCCAGAACCGCAACATCGACGGCAAGAAGGTCTATGGCGCCGCCCTGTACACCGAGCGCGGCTCCGAGGGCATCACCATGGGCGTGACCAACGTCATGTACGGCTACGGCTTCGAATACGCCAACCCGGCCAAGGCCTACGACATGAAGGGCTACGTCAACGGCCCCGGCGCCATCAAGGGCCTGAAGTTCTACAAGGACCTGTACGACTGCTGCGTGCCGCCCGGCCACGGCAACGCCTACATGACCGAGAACCTCGATGCCTACAAGTCGGGCCAGGTGGCCATGCAGATGAACTTCATCGCCTTCTTCCCGGGCATTTCCAAGGACCCGCAGGTCGGCGGCGAGAAGACCGGCTTCTTCGCCATCCCCAAGGGCGACAAGCAGTTCGCCCAGCTGGGCGGCCAGGGCATCTCGGTGGTGCAGTACTCCGACAAGAAGGACATGGCGCTGCAGTACATGAAGTGGTTCGCGCAGCCGGCCGTGCAGAAGAAGTGGTGGGACGGCGGCGGCTTCACCTGCCTGCAGTCCATCCTGCAGGCGCCCGGCTTCGAAACCAGCACCCCGTATGCCAAGGTGTTCCTCGACTCCATGAAGATCGTCAAGGACTTCTGGGCCGAGCCGAGCTACGCCCAGCTGCTGCTGGCGATGCAGAACCGCGTGCATGACTACGTCGTGGCCGGCAAGGGCACCCCGAATGCCGCGCTCGACGCGCTGTTGAAGGACTGGGTCGAGGTCTTCAAGGAAGACGGCAAGCTCAAGTGAGCGCCACGCGAAACAACGGGGGAGACCAGTGAAACCCAGGGTGTTCATGCAGTGGGCGCAGCCGGCCGCGGCTGTCGCCCTGCCCCCGGAGCCGGCGGACCCGCCGCTGCGGCCTGCGGTGCACCAGGCCGGGCAGCGCCCGCGCCTGGCCCGCCAGGGCCTGTCGGACCGGGCGCTGGCCTGGCTGTTCGTAGGCCCCACCATCGTGCTACTGCTGGCGTTCAACATCTTTCCGCTGCTGTGGACGATCTGGCTGTCGTTCACCAACTTCCGCGCCAACCGGCCGAACGCCGCCGTCGAATGGCTGGGCCTCTCCAACTACCGGCGGGTGCTGAACAACGAAGCGATCTGGGAGACCATGCGCACCACCGCGCACTTCCTGTGCACCTCGATCGCGCTGCAGCTGGTGTTGGGGTTCGGGCTGGCCCTGCTGCTCAATCGCCGGTTCCGCACGCACAGCTTCTGGAGCACGGCGATCCTGCTGCCCATGATGCTGGCGCCGGCGGTGGTCGGCACCTTCTGGAAATACTTCTTCGAGCCGCAATACGGCATCTTCAACGCCATCGCGCGCTTCTTCGGCGCCAGCGGCAACTTCACGATGCTGGGCGACACCCGGCTGTCGCCCTGGGCCATCGTGCTGGTCGACACCTGGATGTGGACGCCCTACGTGATGCTGCTGCTGCTGGCCGGCCTGCGTTCGATCCCGCAGTACCTGTACGAGGCCGCCGAAGTCGACCGCGCCTCCGAGTGGATCAAGTTCACGCGCATCACGCTGCCGATGGTGATGCCCTTCATCCTGCTCGCGCTGCTGTTCCGCGCCATCGAGAACTTCAAGATGTTCGACCTCGTGGACAACCTCACCAACGGCGGCCCCGGCTCGGTGACGGAGCTCGCCTCCATCCACCTGAAGCGCGAGGCCTTCGAGAAATGGCGCACCGGCTACAGCTCCGCGCTCGCCATCGTCCTGTTCGTCGCCATCTACGGCATGTCGCTGGTGACGGTGCGTTTTCTCGACAAGGTGAAGCAGCGATGAAAACCGTTCCCCACAGCCCGCTGGAGCCCAGCTCGCTCTCGAAATGGCTGGCCGGCAGCGCCGTCGTCACCTATGCGCTGATTTCGCTGATCCCGCTGGCCTGGATCTTCATGACCAGTTTCCGCACGCCGGAAGACGCGATCGCCTATCCGCCCAAGGTGATCGCCCAGCCCTCGCTGGTCGGCTACGTCAACCTGTTCACGACGCGCTCGCGCGTGGGCGCCGCCGAACTCGCCGCCCTGCCGCCGCCGGCCACCTGGTACGAAGGCCTGGTGCGGCAGCAGCAGATGATCCTGGCCGGGCCGTCGCGCTTTCCGGACCGCTATCGCAATTCGCTGCTGGTCGGCTTCGGCTCGACGCTGCTGTCGGTGGTGCTGGGCACGCTGGCCGCCTACGCCTTCTCGCGCTTCCGGGTGCCGGGCAAGGACGACTGGCTGTTCTTCATCCTGTCGACGCGCATGATGCCGCCGATCGCAGTGGCGATCCCGATCTACCTGATGTTCCGCCAGCTCGGGTTGAACGACACGCACCTCGGGCTGATCCTGCTCTACACGGTGGTCAACCTGTCGCTGGCGGTGTGGCTGCTCAAGGGCTTCATGGACGAGATCCCGCGCGAGTACGAAGAGGCGGCGATGGTCGACGGCTACACCCGCTGGCAGGCCTTCCTGAAAGTGGTGCTGCCGCAGGCCGCGACCGGCATCGCGACCACGGCCATCTTCTGCCTGATCTTCTCCTGGAACGAGTACGCCTTCGCGCTGCTGCTCACCAGCGGCACGGCGCAGACCGCGCCGCCCTTCATCCCCACCATCATCGGCGAAGGCGGGCTCGACTGGCCGGCCATGGCCGCCGGCACCACGCTGTTCCTGCTGCCGGTGCTGGTGTTCACCGTGTTGCTGCGCAAGCACCTGCTGCGCGGCGTGACCTTCGGGGCGATCCGCAAATGAACACCACCCGTCCCATCCCCCGCTGGCTGCGGCGCGCGCCCTGGGAACGCGGCACGGCCGTCCTGATCGGCATCGGCCTGGTGATGCTGATGCAGCCCTGGTCGCTGGAGGTCTACAGCTATGCGTTTCCCGTGTTGCTGGCCGGCGTGGCGGGCTATTCCATCGCCGGCAAGCTGCCCAGGGGCATTTGAGATGGCCGAAATCCGCATCGAGAACCTGCACAAGCGCTTCACCGACTTCACGGCGGTGAAGGACTCCTCGCTGGTGCTGGAGGACGGCAAGTTCGTCGTGCTGCTGGGGCCCTCGGGCTGCGGCAAGACCACCACGCTGCGCATGCTGGCCGGCCTCGAGTACCCGACCTCGGGCCGGATCACGCTGGCCGGCCAGGACGTGACCTACCTGCGGCCGCGCGAGCGCGACATCGCCATGGTGTTCCAGCTGTTCGCGCTGTACCCGCACCTGGGCGTGCGCGGCAACCTGGAGTTCCCGCTGCGCAACGAGGGCGTGCCGCGCGCCGAGATCGCCCGCCGCGTCAAGGAGGTGGCGGCCATCCTGCGCATCGAGCACCTGCTGGACTCCAGCGTCAACGGCCTGGCCGGCGGCGACCGCCAGCGCGTGGCCCTGGGCCGCGCGATCGTGCGCCAGCCCCAGGCCTTCCTGATGGACGAACCGCTCGGCACGCTGGACGCCGAGTTCCGCGAGCTGATGTGCGTGGAACTGCGCAAGCTGCATGACCGGCTCAAGACCACCACCGTGTTCGTGACGCACGACCAGAACGAGGCGATGGCGCTGGCCGACCACATCGTGGTGATGAACGAGGGCGAGATCCTGCAGGCCGACAGCCCGCAGGGCGTCTACAGCTTCCCGGCCTGCCTGTTCGTGGCCCGTTTCATCGGCCGCCCGGCCATGAACCTGCTGCCGGCCGAGGCGCCGGTGGCGCGCGGCGACAGCACGGTGCGGGTCGCCAGCCGCAACATACCGGTGCCGACCGTGGACGCGCCGGCGCCCCGGGTGGTGCTGGGGGTGCGGCCCGAGCACGTGCGCTTGCGAGGCGCCGACCAGGGCTGCCTGGGCGGCCGCGTGCAGCACGTCGAGTACTTCGGCTCGCACTGGGTCGCGGAGGTCCAGACCGAGGCCGGGCCGATGAAGCTGCTGGCCGGCAAGGCCATGCGGCCGGTGCCCGATGAACAGGTCGGCCTGGACTTCGACACCCGCCACCTGGTGCTGTTCGATGCGGCAACCGAAAAACTGCTGCCCAGCGCCACCACCCTCACCCACAACCCGGGCATGCGCCATGGCTAGCATTTCACTCCAGGGCATCCACAAGCGCTTCGGCGCGCTAGCAGCCCTGTCGGACCTGCAGCTGCAGATCGCGGACGGCGAGTTCTTCGTCCTGCTCGGCCCCAGCGGCGCCGGCAAGACCACCACGCTGCGCGTCATCGCCGGACTGGAGCAGCCCGACGCCGGCGTGGTGCGCATGGACGGGGAGGACGTGACGGCGGCGGCGCCGGCCCAGCGCGATTGCGCCTTCGTGTTCCAGCAGTACTCGCTGTATCCGCACCTGAGCGTCTACGACAACCTGGCCTTTCCGCTGCGCGCGCCCATGCGCCGCATCCCGGAGGACGAGGTCCGGCGCCGGGTGGAGCGCATCGCGGCAACACTGCACATCGAATCCAAGTTGCGCAGCAAGGCCACGGCCCTCTCGGGCGGCGAGATGCAGCGCGTGGCGATCGGCCGCGCCCTGGTGCGCGCACCGCGGGTCTACCTGATGGACGAGCCGCTGTCGTCCCTGGACGCCAAGCTGCGCGAGGAACTGCGGGTGGAACTCAAGCGGCTGCACCGCCAGAGCGGCGCCACCGTGGTCTACGTGACCCACGACCAGGTGGAGGCCACCACGCTGGCCGATCGCATCGCGATCCTGGAGCAGGGGCGCATCCAGCAGGTCGGCACGCCGGCCCAGATCTACGAGGCGCCGGTGTCGGTGCAAGTGGCGCAGCGGCTCGGTTCGCCCGCCATCAACGTGCTGCCCGCCGGCTGGTTCGCCGGCCAGCACTCGGCCCCGGTGGCCAGCATCGGCATCCGGCCCGAGGACGTGGAGCTGGCCGCCGAGGGCGAGGGCTTCGCCTGCACGGTGCTGGAGTCCTCGCTGCTGCAGCACCACGTGGTCGCCGAACACGCCGGCATCGAGGTGCGCGCGCATCTCCTGCCGGGCGCGGCGCCGGCGCCCCGGTCGCGCATCCACCTGCGCTTTCCGCCCGGCCGGCGCCTGTTGTTCGACGGCGCCGGGCGCAGCCTGCACGCCTGAATCCCCGCCAGCCGCATCACCCCTGGGACGCACTCATGAACACGCCAGACATCATCGCCGCCGTGGACGCCGTCCGGACCGCCATCCTCGCCAACGAGCAGCAGATCGAGTCGCTCGATCGCGCCATCGGCGACGGCGACCACTTCATCAACGTGCGGCGCGGCTGCGAAGCCATCGCCGCCCTGAAGCCGGAACTGCTGCCGCTCACGCCGGCGCAGGCCTTCACCCGGATCGGCACCAAGCTGCTCAGCACCATAGGCGGCGCCTCCGGGCCGCTGATCGGCAGCTTCTTCATCGCGATGGGCCGGGCGCTGGAAGGCGTGGCCGAACCCGACGCCCGGCACTTCGCCCGGGCGCTGGCCGCGGGCGTCGAGGCGATCAAAAGCCGCGGCAAGGCCGATGTCGGCGAAAAGACGATGCTGGACGTGCTGATCCCGGCCTCGCTGCTGCTGCTGCGCCTGGTGGAAGAAGACAGCGACCGGCATACGCTGTGTGCCCGGCTGAAGGCCGAGGCCGAGTCCAACATGCTGGCCACGCGCGACATGGTCGCCACCAAGGGCCGCGCGCATTTCCTTGGCGAGCGCGCGCTGGGGCACATCGATCCCGGCGCCAAGACCAGCCAGGTGGCGCTGTTCGCCGTATGCGACCTGATCACCGTGGGAGCGGCCTCATGAAGAAGTTCGTCAACGACATCGAGCAGATGCTCACCGAAGCGCTGCAAGGCATGGCGGCAGCGCACGGCGACCTGCTGGCGCTGCATCTAGCCCCCACCTTCGTCACGCGCAGGGTGGCGGCCCGGTCCAAGGTGGCGCTGATTTCCGGCGGCGGCTCCGGCCACGAGCCGCTGCACTGCGGCTTCATCGGCCAGGGCATGCTGGACGCGGCCTGTCCCGGCCAGGTCTTCACTTCGCCGACGCCGGACCAGATGCTGGCGGC
>JAQGMU010000671.1 GCA_028292195.1 Ramlibacter sp.
CCTCGCGGCCGACGGCCTCACCAACCGCCAGATCGCCGACGCCCTGTTCGTCACGCCCAAGGCCATCGGCTTCCACCTCGGCAACGTCTACCGCAAGCTCGGAATCCGGGGCCGCGAGCACCTTCCCGCTGCGCTCGAGCGGACGCGATAGCTCGGTGATCGGAAGCGTCTCCGAGGCGGCTGCTCCTCAGTCGACCGAGGCGCCCGAACACCGCCGAGGCGAAAGGGAAAGCGAACAGCCCGCGGGCCGCGTTCAGGCACCGGCCCCTTCAGGAGGTCACGGACGGCTGGGAAGCTCGTCTGCATCTGCCGCGGCGACCGCACGAATCCGCGCCCATCGACGGCGATATCGCCGAATAAAGGCACGAGTGCCTGAACCGGCGTCCGCTTGGCGGCGTTCTTGCCCGGTCCTGAGAACGAAGAAGCCCCGCGACGTGCGGGGCTTCTCAACGAGGGTGAGCGAGGGGACTCGAACCCCCGACCGCCTGGACCACAAGAGCTATAACTTGGTGGAAGTTGGCGTAAGTACGGGCTTGACGGGGTGGTTGGGTCGGGCTGGGCTGGTTGGTGCGGGGTGGGTTGATGCCTCGGTCGATGCTTCGCCTTCGAGGCAAGCTCTGCCGCTTTTCGCGCAAAGCGACAGCGACGCCAACGAATCCGTCGTGCCACGGCTGCCCACCTTCGTCCGGATATATCGATGGCGAGCTGACGGTATTGATCGTCATCGTCGATGAGCGGCGTGGCCGGCGCTATTCCGGCTCGGCCGCCACGACCGTCGTCTGCTGGCGGAACTCCACGGCGTCACCAGACTCAGGGACGACCATCTCCCACAGTTCGATCATCACGCGATCGGGCAAGTCGTTGTGAATGATCTTCACCTTGATCGGGTGGGCCCCTGGCGGAGGATCGCTGATCCGCAGATAGCTGACGTAGTGGATTCGGATGTCGAGCGGGGGCAACGTCGCGGCCCAGTAGATACACGATTCCTCACCTCGGCCCAGATCGTCCTCGGTAGTGAGGATGGTGCCGAGGCCCGGGCCGTTGCCATGCTCGTCGCCACGCGGCTCGACCCGGAGATAGCTCGGGAAGAGCAGGTTGATTAGGACGCGCTAGGCGGCCCGTGTGCCGGTGTCGGAGACCCCGAAGCACATGACGGCCGACACCGGCCGCGGGTCACTTCCTCCCCCGCTGACCGTTGCCACGGCGCTGCGGCTGAGCCGAACCAGGAAGCTCGCCCGGCGCTCCCGCTCGCGTTGGGCCACCTCGATCTCGGCGCGCATCAGTTTGAGTTCCTCCTCTGCCGCCTTGGCCCCTCGCAGCGCCGCGTCAGCACCCTTCTTCGCTGCGTCCGCGGACCGACTCGAGTCCCGGGCACTCCTTGCTGCGAGCACCCAGGCAGCAACAGCGGCCACGCCTCCCACGACACCAGCGATAGCGCCGACCCACTCCAGGACCGGTGTCCCACCGCAATTGCTGCAGTGCACCTGTTGAACATCGGCTATGAAGTACGGATCGAACAGCACGACTGCGCAGTCTCTAGGCCGAGGCGGCGGAACGACACCACATCTGGCAGTCGCGCAAAGTCAACGCGGCACGCGATGTCGCAATCACGCGGAAGCAGGAGCGGCGATGAGTCCGCCTGATGGCTTCGAGCCGAAGCGCGGTACCCCCTACTCGGCCGGGCCTCCACCGAGCTCAACGGACGCCTCGCCCTTACGTATCGCCCGGAGCGCCGTCAACCGCGCATCCCCGTAGGGAGTGAGCTTCCAGTACGTGGCCGTGTCCTTAACGCTGCGGTTGCGCTGACTCTTTGTGATGAGACCGAGCGCGCGAAGCTGCAACAAGATCGTGTCGAAGTCGCGCGTGGTGATACTTCCGCTCTCCGCGTCGTATTCGCTGACAGAGAGATTCTGGCTCTTGATCCACCCTTCTAGCTTTTCGACGCCTTCGTCATACGCGAAACCAAAGAACCACCGATCGAGCCGTTGCTCAATCGAATTCTGGTTGGCCTCGTCGAGCATTAACGGGCCTACCTCGGCGAACAACTCGTCCCAGGTGCTCTCAATGGGCACAGCGAACTGGGGGTGATGTCTGTTCCATGTCGTCGTCTCGACGGTCGCCCTGACATACACATCCGCGACGAAGGTCTCTGCTCCCTGGGCGAGGTCCTCCGTGCCGGGCGGCGGTCCTTCCCGGGCATCGGCGAGTTGCCGCTCGGTTTCCTCGAGGCGCTTGCGAAGTGCGTTGAGCTCTTCGAGTGACTCCGTCGACGTCTGCACGTCCCCGCGAACCCATCCGGTAGCTGGATGGCTCTTCTGAAGCTTCACGAAGCTCTTTGCCACGTGTCCCGAGAGTTCGCTCGCGCCACTCCAGTAGTTGACGTGGACGGCCTTCTCCACTTTCGCGCGAAATGCATTCAGCTTCTCGCGAGCGGCGTCGTTCTGGTCGGTCTTTTCGGACGGAATCTTCCCGGGATCACCGTGCAAGAACGCCATCACGGGCTTCTTCTGCTCTACGGCGTAGTCGAACTCCTTCTCCGTGTAGCTCAGATTCGTCTCTTCGTCGACTGAACCGTAGCGACCACCGATGGCGAGCAGGTAGTAATCGCTTTCGTCGATCACGCGCTGAATTAGCGTCCACGCGTCGTCGTTGGTTGCCGGAAACAGCTCCATGCCGGCAGGCAGCGCATCCAAGTTGAGGAGCATCGACACGACTTCTGCCCGCTCCTCGGCCAGATCCGCATAGGTGCTGCTGACGAACACTTGAAATCTCTTTTCCACAAACCAGAGTATGAGACGCGATTCGGTCAGCACGAACAAGCGCTCGTTGTCGACCCGCACGCGGGGACGCCGGCGCGCACTTCGGGGCAACGGCGACACGCCAGTCGCCGTCATCGCCAGATCGCCTGAGCGACGGCCGCTTCTGCATGCGTCTGAACTCGGCGGCCTCGTCGTCGGCGATACGAGCGGCTCGGTCGGTTCCCGCGCTGACTTCTCCTATCGCGTGAATTCGACAGCGCGAGTTCCGGTGCGGGCGGGTGACGCACGCTCGCCGACGCAGACGCTCGGAAGCTCGACGGGACTAGACGCGTGCTGAAGGTGCGCGACCGGCGCTTTAAGCCAACGTGGACGATCTCGTGCCTGG
>JAQGMU010000240.1 GCA_028292195.1 Ramlibacter sp.
CCATGGGCACGGCCAGCACCATGACCTCGATCGCCGAGGCGATCGGCATGACGCTGCCCGGCGCCGCCGCCATTCCGGCGGTGGACGCCAGCCACCAGCGCATGGCCGCCCAGGTGGGGCGCCGCATCGTGGAGATGGTGAACGAGGACCTGCGCCCCTCGCGGGTGCAGACCCGCGACGCCTTCCTGAACGGCATCACCGTGGCGATGGCGCTCGGCTGCTCCACCAACGCCATCATCCATGTCATCGCGCAGGCGCGCCGCGCCGGCCAGGACATCGGGCTGGCGGACTTCGACCGCATCAGCCGCGAGGTGCCGGTGCTGGCCAACATCCGCCCGAACGGCACCAGCCAGTACCTGATGGAGGACTTCTACTACGCCGGCGGCCTGCCGGCGCTGATGCAGCGGCTGCAGCCCTTCCTGCGGCTGGACCAGCTCACCGTCACCGGCAAGACCGTGGGCGAGAACATCGCGGGCGCCGAGTGCTTCAATGACGACGTGATCCGGCCGCTGGCGAACCCGGTCTACGCCGAGGGCTCGCTGGCCGTGCTGCGCGGCAACCTGGCGCCCGACGGCTGCGTGATCAAGCCCTCGGCCATGAGCCAGAAGTTCCTGCAGCACAGCGGCCCGGCGCTGGTGTTCGACGACTACCCCAGCATGAAGAAGATGCTGGACGACCCGAACGCCGACGTCACCGAGGACCACGTGATCGTGCTGCGCAATGCCGGCCCCAAGGGCGGCCCCGGCATGCCCGAATGGGGAATGATCCCGGTGCCGCAGAAGCTGATCAAGGAGGGCGTGCGCGACATGCTGCGCATCAGCGACTGCCGCATGAGCGGCACCAGCTACGGCGCCTGCGTGCTGCACGAGGCGCCGGAGGCCTTCGTCGGCGGCAACCTGGCTCTGGTGAAGACCGGCGACCGGATCTCGGTGGACATCCCGAAGCGCAGCATCTCGATGGATGTTTCCGACGAGGAACTGGCCCGTCGCCGGGCGGGCTGGGTGCCGCCGCCGCCGCGCTTTGCCCGGGGTTACGGCTGGATGTTCACGCAGCACATCCTGCAGGCCGACCAGGGGTGCGACATGGACTTCCTGCAGACGCAGTTCGGCGAAAGCGCCGGCGAGCCGGACATTTTCTAGGTCTCGCGGCCAGGGCTTCGGCCGCGCCGTCGCCCTGGACGGCGACATCCTGGTCTACCGGGACGTAGGGTGGGTTTCGCGCAGCGAACCCCACCGGTGGGGTCGCTGCGCGAACCCACCCTACAAGCGCGCCAGCGCACCCGCCGCGGCCCAGAAAGCTTCCGCATAGGGCCCGAGCGGCGCGGGGTCCCGGTACAAGCGCACCTCCACGGGAATGCGCCAGTGGTCCGGCCCCCGCACCTGCAAGCGACCCGCGGCCAGCTCCTCCCGTACCAGCGACTGGGGCAGCCACGCCAGCCCGCGGCCATCGAGCGCCATGCTTTTCAACACCGAAGCCAGATGGGCCGTGAAGACGGTGTGCAGGCTGCTTGCCGCCAACTCCGCGCCGAGCGCCTGCCGCACGATCCGCCCCAGCCCCGATTCATCGCTGAATCCCAGCAAGGCGCCCGCCGGCGCCTGCGGCGTCGCCACCGGCAGCAGCACGTCGCTGCCGATCGCAATCGCCGGCACGCCGGCCGCATCGAGCTCACCCCGGCCACCGGCCGGTGCATGGGCGATGACGAACTGCACCTGGCGTTGCTGCAGGAAGGCCTCGCAGCGCTGCAGCACGTCGGAGACGAGGCGGATCGGCCCCTGCCGCGTGTGCGGCTCCAGCGCCTGCAGCCAGCCCGGGACGAAGCTGAACGACAGCGCGTGGGTGGCCGCCAGCCGCAGCGTGGCGGCGTTCGCTTCCGCCACCTCCCGCGCCTGCGCCGGCACCCGGGCCACGCGCGCCAGCAGCTCCTCGGCCTGCGGCCGCAACCATTCGCCGGCGGCGGTCAGCCGGGCCGGCTGGCTGCTGCGGTCGAACAGTTCCACGCCAAGCCATTCCTCCAGCGCGCGGATGCGGCGGCTGAAGGCCGGCTGCGTCATGTGGCGCTCCTCCGCGGCGCGCGAGAAGTTGCCGCTGGCAGCCAGCGCCAGGAAGTCGTCCAGCCAGGACAGGTTCATCGGTGGTGCCTTGGCGGCATCGAAGGCAAGAAAAAGAGCATTGGCGGGGTCGGGGGCAGCGCGCGAAGATCGCGTCCTGCCATCCAGGAGAAACCATGAAGATCGTTGAAATCCGCGAGAAGACCGTTCCCATCAGCAGCCCGATCCGCAACGCCTACATCGACTTTAGCAAGATGACGCTGAGCCTCGTGGCGGTGATCACCGATGTGGTGCGCGACGGCAAGCCGGTGGTCGGCTACGGCTTCAACTCCAACGGCCGCTATGGCCAGGGCATGTTGATGCGCGAACGCTTCCTGCCCCGGATCATGGAAGCCAGGCCGGAGAGCCTGCTGGACGACCGCGGCATCCTCGACCCGCACAAGGTCTGGGACACGATGTACAGGAACGAGAAGCCGGGCGGCCACGGCGAGCGCTCGGTGGCCATCGGCACCATCGACATGGCGGTGTGGGATGCGGTGGCGAAGATCGAGAACAAGCCGCTGTTCCAGCTGCTGGCCGACCGCTACGGCAACGGCCAGGTCAACCGCAAGGTGTTCGTCTATGCGGCCGGCGGCTACTACTACCCCGGCAAGGACGACGCCAAGCTGAAGGACGAGATGCGCAGCTACCTCGACCGCGGCTACTCGGTGGTGAAGATGAAGATCGGCGGCGCCTCGCTGGACGAGGACCTGCGCCGGATCGACTCGGTGCTGTCCATCCTGCAGGACGGCCAGCGCCTGTGCGTGGACGCCAACGGCCGCTTCGACCTGGACACCGCCATCGCCTACGCCAAGGCGCTGTCGCAATACAACCTGTTCTGGTACGAGGAAGCCGGCGATCCGCTGGACTACGAGCTGCAGGCAGCGCTGCGCAACTACTACAAGAACCCGATTGCGACCGGCGAAAACCTGTTCTCGATGCAGGACGCCCGCAACCTGGTGCGCTACGGCGGCATGCGGCCCGACCGCGACTGGCTGCAGTTCGACTGCGCGCTGTCGTACGGGCTGGTGGAATACCTGCGCACGCTGGAGATGCTCAAGCAGCACGGCTGGTCGGCCAGCCGCTGCGTGCCCCACGGCGGCCACCAGATGTCGCTGAACATCGCGGCCGGCCTGGGCCTCGGTGGCAACGAGTCCTATCCCGACCTGTTCCAGCCCTATGGCGGCTTCCCCGATGGCGTGAAGGTGGACAACAGCTACGTGACGATGCCGGACCTGCCGGGCATCGGCTTCGAAGGCAAGAGCGACCTGATCAGGGAGATGCGGGCACTGTCGACCTGACCGCCGGGTTTTTGGAAAGGGCATTCCGTCACAGCGTTTCAACTGGATTTGACACACTGGCGCACCGCCG
>JAQGMU010000310.1 GCA_028292195.1 Ramlibacter sp.
TCCCCAGTCCAAATAAGCAAGGTCGCACGCCATGGCAAAGTTCTTCATCGAGCGGCCGATCTTCGCGATCGTCCTCTCCCTTCTCATGATGCTGGCCGGCGGGCTGTCGGTCCTCAGGATGCCGATCGAGCAGTACCCCACCATCGCGCCGCCGTCGATCCAGATCATGGCGAACTACGTCGGCGCCTCGGCGGACACCACGACCAACACCGTCGTCCAGGTGATCGAGCAGCAGATGAACGGGATCAACAACCTGATCTACCTGTCCTCGAACGCCGACGACACCGGCACGGCGACGATCACGCTGACCTTCGCGGCCGGCACCAATCCTGACATCGCCCAGGTGCAGGTGCAGAACAAGCTGGCACTCGCGATGCCCTTGCTGCCCGCACAGGTGCAGCAGGCCGGCGTGCGGGTCACCCAGTCGAGCAACGGCTACCTGCTGATCATGGGCCTCGTGTCCACCGATGGCAGCATGTCGCGCTACGACATCGCCAACTATCTCGTCTCGCACCTGCAGGACCCGCTGAGCCGCGTCAACGGCGTCGGCAACTTCAACGTGTTCGGCAGCCAGTACGCGATGCGCGTCTGGCTCGATTCGGCCAAGCTGAACAGCTACATGCTCACGCCGGTGGACGTCAGCGCGGCGATCCTGGCGCAGAACGTGCAGGTCGCCGGCGGGCAGCTCGGAGGCACCCCCGCACCGGCCACGCAGCGGCTGACCGCGACGATCACCGAGGCCACGCTGCTGCGCACGCCCGAGGAGTTCGGCAACATCCTGCTGAAGGTGATGCAGGACGGCTCGCAGGTGCGCATCCGCGACGTGGCGCGGGTGGAGCTGGGCGCCGAAACCTACTTCGTCGACTCACGCTACAACGGGCAGCCGGCTTCCGGCATGGGGATCCAGCTGGCGCCTGGCGCCAACGCGCTCGACACCGCGAAGGCGGTGAAGGCCAGGATCGCCGAGCTCCAGCCGTACTTCCCGCACGGGCTGCAGGTGGTGTATCCCTACGACACCACGCCGTTCGTGACCATCTCGATCACGGAGGTGGTCAAGACGCTGCTGGAGGGCATCGTCCTGGTGTTCCTGGTGATGTACCTGTTCCTGCAGAACTTCCGCGCCACGCTGATTCCGACCATCGCGGTGCCGGTCGTCCTGCTGGGGACCTTCGGCATCCTGTCGGCCTTCGGCTTCACGATCAACACGCTGTCCATGTTCGGCCTGGTGCTGGCGATCGGGCTGCTGGTCGACGACGCCATCGTGGTCGTCGAGAACGTCGAGCGCGTGATGTCCGAGGAAGGGCTGTCCCCGCGGGAGGCGACGCGCAAGGCCATGGGGCAGATCACGGGCGCGCTGGTCGGCGTCGCCGTGGTGCTGAGCGCGGTGTTCGTGCCGGTGGCCTTCTCGAGCGGGTCCGTCGGCGCCATCTACCGCCAGTTCTCGCTGACGATCGTCTCGGCGATGCTGCTCTCGGTGTTCGTCGCCCTGTCCCTGACGCCGGCCCTCAGCTCCCTGATTCTCAAGCCGCTGCCCACGGGGCACGGGGAGCCGAAGAAGGGGTTCTTCGGCTGGTTCAACCGCGGGTTCGACCAGGGACGGGAGATGTACGTGGGCGGCGTGCGCCACGTGATCCGGCGGCTGGGGCGCTGGATGCTGATCTACGGCGCGCTGGTGGCCGCGGTCGGCTGGCTGTTCCTGCACCTGCCCACCGGCTTCCTGCCGACCGAGGACCAGGGGGTCGCCTACATCCAGCTGCAGACGCCGACCGGCGCCTCGCAGGGACAGACGCAGCTCGCGCTGGACGACGTGACCAGCTACCTGCTGAAACAGGAGTCGGCCGCCGTGGAAGCCACCCTGGGCGTCAACGGCCTCAATTTTGCCGGACGCGGGCAGAACCAGGGGCTGGTCTTCGTGCGCTTCAAGGACTGGGCGGTGCGCACCGGCAAGGAGCTGAGCGTGCCGTCCGTCCTGGCGCGCACCGCCGCGCACTTTGCCGGCTACCAGCATGCCGCCGTCGTGCCGATCAATCCGCCCTCGATCCCCGCGCTGGGGACGGCCTCCGGTTTCGACCTGGAACTGGAGGACCGCGCGGGGCTCGGCCACGACAAGCTGATTCAGGCGCGCGACCAGCTGATCGCGCTGGCCAGGAAGGACCCGAACCTGGCGCTCGTGCGGCCCAACGGGCTGAGCGACAACGCCCAGTACAAGATCGACATCGACCGCGAGAAGGCCAGCGCGCTGGGGGTCGCCCTGACCGACGTGGACCAGACGTTCTCGATCGCCTGGGGCTCCCGTTACGTCAACAACTTCCTGGACACCGACGGCCGCATCAAGAAGGTCTATCTCCAGGCGGAGGCGCCGTTCCGGATGAACCCGGACGACCTGAACACGCTCTACGTGCGCAACATGGCCGGCGGCATGGTGCCCTTCACCTCGTTCGCGACCGGAAGGTGGACCTACGGGTCGCCGAAACTGGAACGCTACAACGGCGTGCCTTCGGTCGAAATCCAGGGGCAGGCGGTGGCGGGCCAGAGCACCGGCCAGGCCATGGCCGTGATGCAGAAGCTGATGCAGCAGCTGCCGGCCGGGATCGGCTACGAGTGGACCGGCATCTCGCTGCAGGAAGTGCAGTCCGGGTCGCAGGCGCCCGTGTTCTACGCGCTGTCGCTGCTGGTCGTCCTGCTCGCCCTGGCCGCGCTGTACGAGAGCTGGTCGATCCCGATCTCGGTGATCATGGTGGTTCCGCTGGGCATCTTCGGCGCGCTCGTCGCGGCGACGCTGATGCACCTGGAAAACGACGTCTACTTCCAGGTCGGCCTGCTGACGACCATCGGCCTGTCGTCCAAGAACGCGATCCTGATCGTCGAGTTCGCGCGCGAACTCCAGGCGCAGGGCAAGTCGGCGCTGGATGCCGCGCTCGAGGCGGCGCACATGCGCCTGCGGCCGATCCTGATGACGTCGCTCGCCTTCGTGCTGGGCGTGCTGCCCCTGGCCATCGCCAACGGTGCGGGCTCGGGCAGCCAGAACGCGGTCGGCCGCGGCGTGATCGGCGGGATGCTGAGCGCCACCTTCCTGGCGCCGTTCCTGATCCCGATGTTCTATTACCTGGTCATGGAGAAGATCTTCAAGCCCAGGGCCAAGCCCGCAACGCCCGTGCCGTTGCAGGAGCCGTCCACACCCGAGCCGGGCCACGGGAGCGCTGCGACATGAACCTCAGAAGACTATTGCCAGGCGCGACCCTGGTGGCGATGGCTAGCCTGCTGGGCGCCTGCTCCCTGCAGCCGGTCTATCACCGGCCCGACGCTCCGGTGGCGGGGGCCTACCCAGCCGGCGCCTCGTACGGGCCGCCGGGAACGGGAAGCCTGCCGGCCACGGAGATCGGCTGGCGCGACTTCCTCACCGATGCGCGGCTGCAGCGGATGGTGGAGATCGCGCTGGCGAACAACCGGGACCTGCGGGTCGCGGCGCTGACCGTCAGGCAGGTGCAGGCGCAATACCGGATCCAGCGCGCCATGATGTCGCCGCAGGTAAGCGCGGGGGCGAGCAATGCGGGCTCGCGCGCGCCGGCCAGCCTCACGAGCGCGGGCAAGGTCGAAGTGCTGCATGACTACACCGTCGGCCTGTCGGCATCCTGGGAGATCGATTTCTTCGGCCGGCTGGGGAGCCTGAAGGACCAGGCCCTGCAGCAGTACCTCGCGTCCGCGCAGGCGCGCAAGGCCTTCGAGATCCTGCTCGTGTCCCAGGTCGCCGACCAGTACCTGACCATGCTCGCCTACGACGAGTACCTCCGCGTCACCCAGGGCACGCTCACCATCGCGCAGGACTCGCTGCGGCTCACGCAGGCGATGTTCCGGGCCGGCACCACGACCGAGCTGGCCGTGGCCCAGGCACAGACCGTGGTGGAACTCGCGCGGGCCAACTACACGGCGCAGGTCCGCGGGCGCGCCCAGGCGGAAAACATGCTGGTGCTGCTGCTCGGCCAGTCGCTGCCTGCCGACCTGCCGCCGGCCGTGCCGCTGAACCTGCAGACGATCGTCAACGACATTCCGGAGGGCTTGCCGTCCGACCTGTTGACCCGGCGCCCCGACGTCATCCAGGCCGAGGCCATGCTGATGGGCGCGAACGCGAACATCGGCGCGGCGCGCGCGGCCTTCTTCCCGGCGATCAGCCTGACCGGCAGCCTCGGCTCGGCCAGCGCGTCGCTCGCCGGCCTGTTCGGCGCCGGCTCGCTGGCCTGGACCTTCCTGCCCTCGATCACGCTGCCGATCTTCAACGCGGGCATGCTGCGGGCCGAACTGGATGTGGCGACCCTGCAGAAGGACATCTACGTCGCCCAGTACGAGAAGACGATCCAGACCGCGTTCAGCGAAGTGGCCAACGGCCTGGCCGCGCGCGGCACCTATGGCGAACAGGTCGCGCAGATGGAACGCTACACCGCGGCCGAACAACATGCGCTCGACCTTTCCACTGCGATGTTCGAGGTCGGCGCGGCGAACTACCTCACCGTCCTCACGGCCCAGACCATGCTGTACGACGCCCAGATGCAGCTGGTGGCTACGCGCCTGGCGCGCCTGACCAGCCTGGTCGACCTGTACCAGTACCTCGGCGGCGGCTGGATCGAGCGGACCGGCGACACGCCGCGCCCGGCCGACGTGGCGGCGGGCGCGCCCGCCATGGAAGCGAAGTCCGGCGGGTCTAGGCCCTGAGGAAGGCGAGCAGGTCCTCGTTGACCTGGTCCTTGTGCGTCGTGCACAGGCCGTGGGGGCCGCCCTTGTAGACCTTGAGGATCGCGCGCTCGATGAGCCTGGCCTGCAGCAGGCCGGAGTCCTCCAGCGGCACCATCTGGTCGTCGTCGCCGTGGAGGATGAGCGTGGGAATGTCGAACCGCTTCAGGTCCTCGGTCTGGTCCGTTTCGGAAAAGGCCTTGATGCCGAAGTAGACGGCCGGGAATCCGGCCGTCATGCCCTGGCGCCAGAAGGACTCGCGCACACCCTCCGACACCTTGGCGCCGGCGCGGTTGTAGCCGTGGAAGGGCAGGCTGACGTCCTTGAGGAATTGCGAGCGGTCCGCCTGGACGTTGGCGCGCAGCTGGTCGAACACGGCGATCGGCAGGCCTGCCGGGTTGGCCGCGGTCCGCAGCATCAAGGGAGCGGCGGAGGCGATCATCACGGCCTTGGCCACGCGTTGGGTGCCGTGCCGCGCAATGTAGCGGGCCACCTCGCCGCCGCCCATCGAATGGCCGACGTGAACCGCATCCTTGAGGCCCAGCCTCAACACGAGTTCGGCGAGGTCGTCCGCGCAGGTATCCAGGTCGTTGCCCTCCCAGGGCTGGCTGGAGCGCCCGTAGCCGCGGCGATCGTGCGCGATGCAGCGATAGCCGCGCGAGGCCAGGTGGAACATCTGGTCCTCGAAGGCGTCCGCGCTCAGGGGCCACGCGTGGCTGAAGACGACCGGCTGGCCGCTGCCCCAGTCCTTGTAGTGGATCTCGGTGCCGTCCCGGGTGGTGAAAGTGCTCATGGCGCTCAATGCTCCCTGCCGGGCCGGCGCCACGCCGGTTCCGGCCAGCGGCTCGCGGGGCCCGCATCGCCGGCGCCGCTTTCATGCAGCGCGCCGGCCACGATTTCGGCCACGTGGAGCTCCCGCCCGACCATCGCGCGGGCGAAGAAGTAGTTGATTCGCGCGCGCTCGCTCAGCCGGTCCATGTCGACGTTTCCCATCGCGTCGCATGGAAAGCTGTAGCCGCGGCCTTCGCGGAACAGCGAGCGAAAGCGCAGCTGGAAGCCGCTCGCGTCGCTGCAGGGCATCGCCGCGAGCCTGGTGGAGGCTCCGGTGAACGGGGTTGGGCTGGCTGGCATGGCGGTCTCCTGAATCTGTAAGCCTTCGATGCTTCCCAGATTGACCGCCCGTCGCCACGCCAGCGTGTCAGCCCCCCCTGCCGCGGTCACGGCTGAAACCCCGGGGGTAACGCGCCCCGTGCCTACCCGCGCAGGAGGTCGGCAACGGCCAGCAGCAGTTCGACGCGCTTGAAAGGCTTGACCAGCACGCGCGAAGCGCCCAGCGCCAGGGTGGCGTCTATGTCGACGCCGCGCCCGGCACTGACGTGGCCCGATATCGCGATGACCGGAACCGCCGGATGCCGCCGCCTCAATTCCGCAATCACCCCCCAGCCATCCGTTCGCGGCATGTGCATGTCCGTGACGACCAGCGCGGGCTCGGCGCATCTCACGGCCTCCAGCCCGGCACAGCCGTCCACGGCGTTGCGCACGCCATAGCCCGCGGCTTCCAGCCAGTCCGTCAGGGCTTCCCGCATGATTGAGTCATCCTCGATGACGACGATATCGGGGGGGGAGGGCGTGGACATGATCGGTGCGGGAAGTGATGCGGGCGCCCGGGAATTGCAGGTCCTGGGCAGAACAGCGGGAATGATGCGCAGATTTCATCGCGGCTGGGTTGCCGGCATGTTCCGCAGCGCGGCCGGTGGGTCACAACTGTGACGAACCCGGCTGCCGCTGGCTATACTGGCCCCGCCTGCCTGTACTTCACCCACCATGAATGCGCCCGCGCCCACTGCACCGACGGTGCTGGCCCATGTCCTCGCCGTCGACGACGACCCGATCATCCGGGAAGCGATAGGCGACTATCTTGGCCGCAACGACCTGCGCGTCACCGTCGTGCCCGACGGGCGCGCCATGCAGCTGGTGCTGGACCGCGATGTGGTCGACCTCGTGGTGCTGGACCTCAAGCTGCAGGCGGAGGATGGGATGGCCCTCGCGCGCAAGCTGCGCGACGACTCGGCGATCCCCATCATCATGCTCACCGGCCGCCTCGAAGAAGCGGACCGCGTCATGGGCCTGGAGATCGGCGCGGACGACTACCTGACCAAGCCTTTCAGTCCGCGCGAATTGCTGGCGCGGATCCGCGCCGTGCTGCGGCGCCGCCGGCCGGAAGTGCAGCAGGGCCGGCCCGAGGGGATCCGGGCCTATCGCTTCGACGGCTGGGAACTGAATCTCAACACGCGGCGCCTGAGGAGCCGCGAGGGCGACACCGTGCCGCTGAGCAACGGCGAATTCAGCCTGCTGGTGGTTTTCCTCGGCTCCCCCAATCGCGTCCTGTCGCGGGACCAGCTGCTGGACCTGTCCCGCCTCCATGGGGACGACGTCTACAACCGGTCGGTCAACACCCAGATCCTGCGCCTGCGGCGCAAGCTCGCGACGGACCCCGGCAAGCCGGGCTACATCCGCACCGAGCGAGGCGCGGGCTATCTTTTCGGCGCCCCGGTCGAGATCGTCTACTGACTGCACGGCTACCAATGTCACCGAACGCGGGGCGGCAGTAGCCGGCCCGTCATCCGCGCGGCGCAGATTTGCGCCCATGAATCCGCAAAAGAACCTCGTGCTCGAAAAGCTCGCAGCGGCCCGCATGCTGCAGCCGGGCGTCAATGGTCCCGTGCTGCGCAGGGGCCCGCCGGCCGCGAGCCATGAGCACCTCGCGATGATCCACACCTACCAGAGGCGGGGCGGCCTGGTCACCTGCGACCAGGCCGCCATGCTCCTGGGCCGGCACCGCGACCAGCCGATCTCCCAGCTCGCCCGCTGGATCGTCGCGCGGGAGGTGGTGAGTTTCGTGTGGCAGTCCGAAACGCTGGTGCCCCTGTTCCAGTTCGAGCTCGCCGACATGACGCTGCGCCGCGGCGCTTCCGAAGTGGTCGCCGAGCTGGCCGGCGCCTTCGACGACCTGGAACTGGCGGCATGGCTCACGCGGCCGAACTGCTGGCTCGGGGACGCCGCGCCGGTGGCCGTGCTCGACACCGACCAGCCCGCGGTACTGCAGGCTGCGCGCGCGGACCGCTACCTGGCCCGAGGCTAGAGTCGTGGAACCCTGCCCCGTCCCCGGCGTCTTCGCCTTCGAGACCTTCATGGAACGCACGCTGGAGTACACGCCGATGCGCGTGCGCATGAAGCTGGCCCTGCTGCAGCGGGATCCCCGGGCCTGGGGCGCGCAGGGCAGCATGCCTTCGGAGCTCGTGTCGGCGATCGATGAACTGGGGCTGCCCGTCCCCGGCAGGGCGGCCTGGTCCGGCTTGAGCGACCTGCAGCGCTTTGCGTTGATCGAGCTGGCGCGCGAGGGCCGCGCGCGCAAGCTGCGGGCGGCGCTGGAAGAGTTCGGCCTGCGCGCTTCCCGCGGCCGGTTCGCCGCGCCGGAAGACGCGGCCGCCGGCCAGGAAGCGCAGGTCTTCGCGTTGCTGGCCAGGAGCCTTGGCGAAGGCCCGCATCGCGCGTTTGCGCGCGAGATCGATCGCGGCACAGCCGGCTGAGTCAGCGCGAGCTGGTCCGGAACACGCGGTCCCAGAACGGAGTCGTCACCCCGAAGTTCGCCGCGGCCTCGCGGTGATGGTGCATCGCATGCAGGCGCTTGAGGCGGAACAAGGCGGAGCCGGGCGTCGCGCGCCAGTGGTGCACCGCGTAGTGGACGGCCGCATACCAGAGGTAGCCGAGCGCCAGCCCCGCCGTGAAGCTGCTGCCGATCGCCACGCCCCATTCGAGCAGGGACGGAAGCATGACGAGGGCGGAAATCGCCAGGAGGCTCAGCCAGGTCGGCGTTCCGACGAAGGCCTGCGGATCGCGGTGATGCGCTTCATGCTGTTCGCGTATCCACGAGACCCGGTGGAACAGCCAGCGATGCAGGACATATTCCAGCAGCGTCCAGGTGACGAGCCCGGCGCCGGCCGCGCAGGCCAACGCCGGCCAGGGCCGCGGGGCGGGGGCGAGCGCCAGGGCGGCCAGCGCCAGCGCGAAGCCCGGATACACGTAGAAATCGGCGAGGTAGCCGGCACGAGTCAGTTGCATCGGCCTCACCGTAAGCCTGCGCTGTCGCCGCCCGATTGCGCGCCCGGTTTCGAATGACATGCCGAAGCGCGGCCCGTGAAACCCCCGCGTCATCCCCGGTACCGACAGTTCGAACTCCCATCTGTCCCCTTCCTGTGGAGTGTCAAATGCAGCCCCTGTCCCGATTCATGCGTTCCCTGGCGTGCCTGATGGTTCTTCTCGCCGGCTTCGCCGGTGCGGCGCGAGCGGCTGACGCGTCGCAGGCCGCCGACCTGTCGCAAGCCGTCCTGCTGGTGGCCTCCGACAACCAGGTCAACTCGGTTTATGAGAAGGCGGTCGTGCTGGCCGCGCCGTTGCCCGACGGCGGGCACGTGGGCATCATCATCAACCGGCCCATCGGCGTGAAACTGGAGACCCTGTTTCCCGACCAGCCTTCCACGCATAACGTGAGGGAGCAGGTGTACCTGGGCGGCCCCGTGCAACCCACCGCCCTGCTCGCGCTGACGAGCCAGCCGCCGGCCGGCGACAGCAGCTACCTTGCATTGATGCCGGGCCTGGTCGCCGTGCTGGATGCCGAATCCGTCGACCGCATCATCGAAACCACGCCCAACGACGCCCGCTACTTCCTCGGCTTCATCTTCTGGGGGCAGGACAAACTGGCCGATGAAATCGGCAACGGCGACTGGGTCGTCCGTCCCGCCGACGCGCGTTCCGTGCTGCCCACCAGCACCTCGGACCTCTGGCAGTTCCTGAGCGCCGATTTCATCTAGCAGCGGAGGCCCTGGCGGCCCTAACGGCCCTGGCGGCCCTGGCAGCCGTCAGGGCCACTCGCCGTTGCAGCTGTAGTCCCGCGGCATTCGCCTGCAATGGAAGGGCAACCGGGGCAACCGACAGTGGCGCCTCAACCCTGACTGGAGAACCCGATGCCCCCGCGCCTGACGATGATGACCAGGATCCTCGCCGCGTTGCTGCTCGCCATCCTCGCGCTGGCCGCCTCTGGCTGCAGTACCGCCAACGACGCCGCCGCGGCCCGGGCCGTGCGGGAAATGAACCAGCACGGCGGGCCGAACTAGGCACGCTCACCAGCCGCCGCCGCCGCTGTCGTCGCCGCCGCCGCTGCTGTTGTCGTCCACGCCGCCGCTGTTGTCGTCCACGCCGCCACCGCCCCATTCGTCGCCCGAGCCGAAGTCGATGGGGCGCTGCTCGAGGTCGGCGGCAGCAGGGTTCGCATCGGGTGCGCCGCCGATGGCGGCCGGTGCGAAGCCGCTGCCCGCCGCCGTCGCGGGCACGCCGGCGGAAGCGCTGCGGCCGTCGAGGAGCTTCTCGACCAGCATGCCCGTCGCCAGGCCACCCGCCGCGGCGAGGCCGGTTCCCAGCAGGCTGCTGCCGGCCGCGTTCGACCCGATCCCCGGGCCGTAGGCGCTCCCGGGCGGCGGCGCGCCATAGCCAGCCGGCGCCGAACCGGCCGGGGCGGTCATCGCGGGTGCGGACGGCATGGGCGCGGCCAGGGACCGCCCGCTGAACCCACGCCAGAGCAAGACCGCAATGGCGGCCGCGCCCACGACCCACGCCAGGCCGGGGACGCCGCCCCTGCCGCTGCCCAGCATCGATTGCATGGCTGGGGCTTTCGGCCGCCCACCCGGCACCTCGTGGTTGCCGCGCGCCGCGCTCTGCTCGCTTCCGAGCTCGTGTTCGAAGGCGCGAAACCGGTCGGGCTGGGTGAAACCGAGATCCGGCGCAATCTGCCGGGCCGTCCGCAGTTCCTGCGCCGCCTGGTCGAAGTGCCGGTCGTGCGCCAGGATCTCGGCGTAGACATAGTGCGCCCTCGCGCTATCGGGTCTGGCGGCAACGACCTCGCGCATCATGCCTTCGGCCTGCGCGTAGTTGCCATGCTGCACCTGCGCCTGCACCGCCTCGACACTGGGCAAGGCAAGCGCCGTCGCCGCCAGCAGCATCAGGACCGCCATCAAGAGAATCCGCTTCATACAGGCCACCTTTCGCACAACGTGAGTCAAACAGACAGTCGATGGCGAAGTGTGTTGGCCCGGTGTGAAGAGGGCATGACGCGGGCGATGACGGATGAAGCCGCTTCCACGGCGTGGCCACCGTCAGCGCCTCGCGTGGGTGGCCGCGCGCGCGGCGGCCAATCGCCTCAGACCGCGACGGGTGCCTTGATCGGGTCGCCGGACCGGTAGTCCCGCACCTCGAAGTCCTCGAACTGGTAGTCGAAGATTGAATCAGGCTTGCGCCGGATGTTCAGCACCGGGTAGGGGTAGGGCTGGCGGCTCAGTTGCAGTTCCACCTGCTCGTGGTGGTTGCTGTAGATGTGGCAGTCGCCGCCGGTCCAGATGAAGTCGCCCACGCCCAGGCCGCATTGCTGCGCCATCATGTGCGTCAGCAGCGCGTAGCTGGCGATGTTGAAGGGCACGCCCAGGAAGATGTCTGCGCTGCGCTGGTACAGCTGGCACGAGAGCTTGCCGTCAGCGACATAGAACTGGAAGAACGCGTGGCAGGGCGCCAGCGCCATCTTCGGGATGTCGGCCACGTTCCAGGCGCTGACGATGATGCGGCGTGAGTCGGGGTTGGTCTTGATCGTCTTGACCGCCTCGGCGATCTGGTCGATGGTGCCGCCGTCCGGCGTCGGCCAGCTGCGCCACTGCACGCCGTACACCGGGCCCAGGTCGCCGTCTTCGCGCGCCCACTCGTTCCAGATGCTGACGCCGCGTTCCTGCAACTTCCTGTTGTCGCTTGAGCCTTCCAGGAACCAGAGCAGCTCGTGGATGATGGACTTGAGGTGGACCGTCTTGGTGGTCACCAGCGGAAAGCCTTCGTTCAGGTCGAAGCGCATCTGGTAGCCGAAGACGCTGCGCGTGCCGGTGCCGGTGCGGTCGGTCTTGGCGGTGCCATGCGCGTAGACATGGCGCATGAAGTCTTCGTACTGGTGGCGCACGGGTCTGGGCTGGGTCATGTCAGTGTGAGCCGAAGAGGGTGTCAAGCGCGGCGACGATGTCGCCCGCGCTGGAACGCAGGTTGGCCACCGGAGCGCGCAATTCGGCGGCCGGAAAGGCGCCAAGGGCCGCGGTATCCGCCACGACCTCGCGGCCGCCGACCTCGAAGGCTGGGTTCAGGTCGCGGGCCCGCAGCGTGAAGGCGGCAGCGGGCCGCAAAGGAACGACTATGCGCGTGGCCAGGCCGGAAATGTGGCTGTTCTGTACGTCGAGCAAGAATGGCGTGCTGCGGCGCAGGGTGGCATCGGGATGGGAGAAGACGTCGAATCGCGCCATGGCGTCAGAACGTGCGGTACTTGGCGAGCGGAAGTCCCTCGCGGGCGATCCGCTCGTTGTAAGCCTCGATCGCCCCCTTGTTGTCCTCGTTCCACCGTTCCCAGTACCGGCGCTTCACTTCCTCGGCCAGGAGCGTGTCCACGGTCTGGGAGATGTTCATCCCCAGCTCCCTCGCCATCTCCAGCACCTTGCTGTTCAGCGACAGGTTGATCGGCTTCTTGGGCGCGTCTTCAAACCTGGGCATGCAGGACCTCCATAATTCATGCGCATATTATATGTGGACGACCCGTCCCGGGTTCAGGATGTTCTGCGGATCCAGCGCCTTCTTCAACGCCCGCATCATGTTCAGCGCCACAGGCGACTTGTAGTCCGGCAACTTGCCCGCCTTCAGCAGGCCGATGCCGTGCTCCGCCGAGATCGAGCCGGCGAACTTCTTCACCTGGTCGTACACCAGCACGTTGACCCGCTCCTCCTGCTCGCGCAGGAAGGCCGCCGGGTCGCCGCCCGGCGGCGCCTGCACGTTGTAGTGCAGGTTGCCGTCGCCCAGGTGGCCGAAGTTGACCAGCCGCACGCCGGGGATCTCACGCTGCAGCAGGGTGTCGGTTTCGCCGCAGAATTCTGGAATGCGCGACACCGCGATCGAGATGTCGTGCTTGATGTTCAGGCCTTCCTGCACCTGCGCCAGCGGGATGCTCTCGCGGACGTGCCACAGCGCCCGCGCCTGCGCGATGTTCTCCGCCACCACCGCATCGGTGGCGCAGCCGTTTTCGAGCGCCACTTCCAGCAGCCGTTCGAACTGGGCCCGGGCATGCGGCTCGGACTCCTGGTCGGAGTTCTCCAGCAGCACGCAGAA
>JAQGMU010000325.1 GCA_028292195.1 Ramlibacter sp.
CCATGGCGCGGCGGGGACGGTGGGTTCGCCGCAGGCGACCCCACCGTGCCGCGCCCACCCCGATCCAGCGCATGTCAGCCGTGTAGGGTGGGTTCGCCGCAGGCGACCCCACCATGCCGCGGCCACCCCGATCCAGCGCATGTCAGGCCAGGCAGGCCCCATCGCGCAGCAGCGTCGCGCGCAGCGTCGGGATGTCGATGGTGCGCACGGCACCTCCCGCCGCACAAGCCATCGCGGCCGCCGTCCCCGCGGCCTGTCCGACCGCCATCGAGATGGTCATCACGCGGATCGCCGCCAGCGCCTGGTGCGTGGCCGACACGCCGCGGCCCGCCACCAGCGCGTTGTCCAGCGTCGTCGGGATGAGGCTGCGGTAGGGGATCTGGTACGCATGGTCGTCGCCGAGCGCGGAATACACCAGCTCGCCGCCGGCAGCCGGATGGATGTCGATCGGGTACGCCCCGGCCGCGATCGCATCGTCGAACTGCGCTGGCTGCAGCAATTCCTCCGCGCTCAGCACGTGCTCACCCTCGACGCGCCGGGTTTCGCGGACGCCGACCTGCGTCGCGAACGCCACCAGCCGCCCGTCTTCGCAGCCGGGTACGGCCGACCGCAGGTACTGCGCGGCGCGCCAGGCCTGGCGTCGCCCCTCGATCTCCGCGCGGCCCAGGGCCAGCGCGTCGGTGGCGTCGATGCCGAGCCGGCTGATGTTGAACCACGCGTCCTGCGAGAACGGGTCGCGCGCCGAGTGCAGTGCGGCACGGGCCAGTGCGCCCTGCTCGAAACCGCGGCGGGCCAGCGCGGCGATCTCCGCGGCTGGAACGGCCGCGAGGCGGCCGAAGTCGATCGGCCCGAAGCGGAACATCATGGTGGCGGGCTGCAGCGCCTCGCCGTCCTCCAGCGCGAGGAAGCGGGCGCCGGCCTGTTTCAACGCATCGATGTCACCGGATGTGTCCACCAGCACGCGCGGCCGCACCGTGACGATGCCGCCCTTGGTCAGCAGCCGCACCGTGCGCACCTGCCTGCCTTCGCTTTGCACGTCCAGCAGGTTGGCATGCAGCAGCGGCTGCACCCCGGCCTCGGTCACCAGGTCGTCCAGCACCAGCTTCAGCACCTCGGGCGCGTATTCGACGCGGTCCATCTTGTGGCCGGTCGACATGGTGAAGACCTGGTGGTCGCCGGCGCCGCCGTATGAGCGCAGCCGGGCTACGACCTCGTTCGCCAGTCCGGCGACGACGCGGCGGCCGTTGGCGGTCTGCCAGCTGTTGAACTGGGCGACGGCGCCGGCCGTCGCATTGCCGCCGAGGAAGCCGTAGCGCTCGACCAGCACGACGCGGGCGCCGTGGCGCGCTGCGGCCACTGCGGCCATCGTCCCGGCGACACCGCCGCCGCAGACCAGGACGTCGGCGTCCATCACCGATTGCGCGCCGCCCACGTCAGTCCGCCTTGATGCCGCGGTCCTTGATCACCGCCGCATAACGCGCCGTCTCGGCTTGCAGGAACTGTGCGGTCGCGGTCCGTGTCTGCAGCACCGGCGTGACGTTGAGCGCCGCGAAGCGGGTCTTCACGGTGTCGGAGGCCAGCGCCTTGGCCAGCAGCGTTTCCAGCCGCGCCAGGCCTTCAGGCGGGATGCTGCCCTTGGGCGCCAGCAGCGCGGCCCAGCCCTGCACCTCGAGGCTGGGGTAGTTGAGCGAGCGCAGCGTGGGCACGCCAGGCAGTTCCGCCACCGGCTGCGGCGACGACACAGCCAGCGCGCGCAGGCGCCCGGATTTGATGTGCGGCGCCACGCTGGGCAGGTTGAGGAAGCCGAAGGCCACCAGGCCGCTGATCATGTCGGGCAGCAGGGCGCTTTCGCCTTTGTAGGCCACCGGCGTGATGGTGGTGCCGATCTGGCTGGCGAAGATCTCCGACGCGAGGTGCGCCAGCGTGCCGTTGCCGCTGTTGCCTGCGCTCAATTTGCCCGGCTCCGACTTGGCCTGCGCCACCAGGTCGGCCACCGAGCGGGCGCTGGAGCCGGCAGGAACCACCAGCACCAGCGGCTGTGCCGACACCATGCCGACGGCGTCGAAGTCGCGTGCCACGTCATAGCCGATCTGCGGATTGAGCGAAGGATTGATCACCATGCTGTTGCTACCCATCAGCAGGGTGTGGCCGTCCTTGCTCTGGGCCGCCGCCATCACGCCGATGGCGCTGCCGGCGCCCGGCTTGTTTTCCACGATCACCGACTGGCCGAGCTGCGGCGCCAGCAGTTCCGCCAGCACGCGGGCGGAACTGTCGGCGCCGCCACCCGGCGCGAAGGGCACGATGATGCGCACCGGCTTGGTCGGCCAAGCGTCGGCGGCAAAGGCGGCCGGTGCGGCGAGTGCGGCGGCCAGGCAAACCAGGGCGAAGCGGCGGGTGGAGCGGAAGGGCATGCAGGTGTCTCCTTGGATTGGTATGCCGCGATGATGGAGCGCCCGCCCGCACCGCACAAATACCAAGGCCACGCCCACCCATAACACCACGTTATCCTGCGGTCATGAACCTGCGCCAGATCGAAGTGTTCCGCGCCGTGATGCTCGCCGGCTCGGTGACCGACGCCGCCCGCATGCTGCACGTGTCGCAGCCGGGCATCAGCCGCATGCTGGGCCACATCGAGCTGCAGTTGGGCGTGAAGCTGTTCGAGCGCAGCCGCGGCAAGCTGCGGCCCACGCCGGAGGCGCGGGCGCTGTACGCGGAGGTGGAGCAGGTCTACCGCGGCGTGCAGCGCATCGATGAACGCGCGCGGGGGCTGAAGTCCGGCGGCGGCCTCACGCTGCGCGTGCTGGCCAGCCCGAGCACGGCACTCGAGGTCGTGCCGCGGGCGGTCTCCGAGCTGGCCGCGCAGTTCCCGACGGCGCGGATCTACATGGAGACGCAGCTGGTGCGCGAGATGGTGGGCCAGCTCGCGCGGCACGAGGCCGACGTCGCGATCTCGACGCTGCCGATCGACCACGCGCTGCTGGCCTCGCGGGTGGTGGGCAGCTGGTCGCTGGCCTGCGTGTTCGGCGCCGGCCACCGCTTCGAGACGCGGCGCAGCGTGGGCCTGCGCGACGTGATGGAGGAGAAGCTGATTGCCTTCAGCCCCGACACGCCGCAAGGCCGCTTGATCGCCGACTGGGGTCGCGACAAACCGGCGGGGCATCCCGCGCAGATCGAAGTGCGCTCCGGCCAGGTGGCCTGCGCGCTGGCGGCAGCCGGCGCCGGCGTCGCCATCGTCGACGACTTGACGGCCCGTGCCTGGCGCAGCGGCAGGCTGGGCTTCCGCCCCGTCCACCGCGGGCCCTCGTTCGAGGTGTTCGCGGTGCACAACGAAAACTACCCGCCGTCGGCGCTGGCGCAGGCCTTCGTGGCGCGGGTCGAGGCGTCGTTCAGGGCACTGCGGCGCTCAGGCGGCGCAGCGGCCGCGGCTTGAGCTTGAGCATCGCGCAAGCGTCATGCGGTCTCCTCGAGGGTGATGGAATCCGAAGTGATGCGAAGGCGGGCTGCCAGTTCGGGCAGGCCGAAGAACGATAGATAAGCCGGCAACTGGTGGTCCAGCATGTGGCGGCCCTGGTGCACCGGCAGGCCGCGCGCGGCCGCGGCCTGCAGCCAGCGGGTGGTGGCCGGCTCCATGATGATGTCGCACACCAGCGTGCCGGCGGCGAGACGGTCGGGATCGAGCGGCAACGGATCGCCCGGCTTCAGCCCGAGCGGGCTGGCGTTGATGACGACGTCGAAGCCGTGCGGCTTCAGCGAGGGCTGCGATTCGAACACGGTGCGCGCGAAATGCGGCTGCAGGCTGGCAGCCAGTTCCTGTGCGCTGCGCGCTTGCGGGTCGTACACCGCCACGGTGGCGGCGCCGGCCTGTCCCAGCTTGGCGGCGATGGCGGATCCGGCGCCACCCGCACCCAGCAGCAACACCCGCCGCCCGGCGACGCCGTGGCCTGCCGCCAGCAGGCCCGCCAGGAAGCCGGCGCCGTCGAACAGGTCGCCCTCGATCGCGCCGTCGGCGGCGCGGCGCAATGCGTTCAGCGCGCCGACCTGGCTTGCATCCAGGCCCAGGCGATCGGCGCTGGCAGCCAGCACCTTCTTGTACGGGACCGTGACCAGCACCCCACCGACATTTTCCGATGCCAGCAGGCCGCGGACCGTGGCGGCCACGCTGTCCGGCGGAAGGTCGAGTCCGAAGGCGAGGGCGTCGATGCCAGCCCGGGCGAACAGCCGGTTGAACACGGCGGGTGCGCGGACCTGGGCCACGGGATGGCCCACGACGGGGAACAGCCGGGTCTTGCCGGAAACGGGAAGGGACAGCGTCATGCCCGCATCCTAGGAACGGACGCGGTACGCGGCAAATATCAAGTCGACCGGTCGGGATAACGCGATGTTATGGGTGGGTCGACCGTGTGGCCGCCCCCAGCGCCTTGCGGCTGTCCCGCTGCAGCTGCTGGAAGATGCGCGCCACGATCCCGGCCACGGCCGCCATCGCCGGGGCCGTGGCGGAGGCGCGGCGCACGAGGGCCAGCGACCCCGGTTTCATCTTCGCCGGCAGGGTGCGGAACACCACGCCCTCTGGCCGCAGCAAGGCGCAGGTGGAAGGGACGATCGCCACACCAAGGCCGGCGGACACCAGGTCGAGCACGCTGTACACCGTGCTGGCCTCGTAGCGCAGCCGCGGGCTGAAGCCGGCGCTGATGCAGGCGTTGAGCGCCTGGTCGTGGAAGGCCGGCGCCCGGTAGCGGGTGAAGCCGACCATGGGCTCGTCGGCCAGCACCCGGGCCGTGACCGGGCCGGTGCCGGCGGCCAGCGCGTGGTCGGCCGGCACCGCCAGGCAGAACGGGTCGACCAGTTCGGCGTCTACGTGCAGGCCGCGCCCGCGCGCCGGCAGCCGGGCCAGGCCGAAGTCGATGCTGTCGGCCTCCAGCGCCTCGAGCTGCTGCGCCGTGATCATCTCGCGCAGCTCGATCTCGATGCCGGCCTGCGTGCGCCGCAGTTCGCGCACCAGCCGCGGAATGACCACGTGGCTGGCCGAAGGCACGAAGGCCAGTGAGACGACGCCGCCGCCGCCTTCGTCGACGCCGCGGGCCTGCTGCTTGGCCCGTTCGACCTGCTCCAGGATGGCGCTGGCGTGGGCCAGGAAGTTGCGGCCGGCGGGCGTCAGCGTGACGCCGCGCGCATGCCGCGTGAGCAGCTGGGCGCCGACCTCTTCCTCCAGCTGGCGCAGCTGCAGCGACAGCGCGGGCTGGGCGACGAACAGCTTGCGCGAGGCCTGGGTGACGCTTTCCAGCTGGGCGACGGCCTGGAAATAGCGGAGGTGGCGGAGTTCCATGGGCCATATTTGATAACGATCGCTGCGCATACTCAAACGCTATTTGAGTTATCGGCCGCCAGGTTTCCATAATCTGCCCATGAAATCACTGCGCAAACTCCGGCCCGCACCCGGACTCGAACTGCAGGAGGTCGCCCCTCCCGCCGCGCCGGCGCCCGGCGAAGTGCTGCTGGACGTCGAGTGGACTGGCGTCTGCGGCACCGACCTGCATATCGACGAGTGGACTTCCAGTTATCACTTCCTGGCTGCAGCCCTGCCGGTGGCCGTCGGTCACGAATTCAGCGGCCGGGTAGCGGCCTGCGGCGCCGGCGTCAGCGGGCTGGCCGCGGGCCAGCTGGTGGCCGTGCGGCCCTCGGTGGTCTGCGGCAGCTGCGCCGCCTGCCTGGCCGGCGAGCCGGACGGCTGCGTCACGCGGCGCGGCATCGGCGTGCTGCGCGATGGCGGCTTTGCCGCCCAGGTGCTGGTGCCGGCCCGCAATTGCGTGTCTATCCCCGCTGGCGTCGATGCCGAAGTGGCCGCACTGGCCGAGCCGCTGACGGTCAGCCACGAGGCCGTGCGCACCGGCGGCGTCCGTGCCGGCGACCGGGTGCTGGTGCTGGGGCCGGGCAACATCGGGCAAGGCATCGCCTTGTTCGCGCGTGCCGCCGGCGCCAGCCAGGTGGTCGTGGCGGGCCACGGTGACGCGGCGCGTCTCGCCGTGCTGCGGCGGATGGGATTCGAAGACCTGGTCGATTTCGCCGAACAGGGCGTGGACGAAGGGCTGGCGCCGTTCCTGGCCCAGGGCAAGTTCGACGTGGTGATCGAAGCCACCGGCGCCGCCGCCGTGGTCGGCCTGGCGTTGCGTGTGCTCAAGACGCATGGCGTGCTGGTCATCACCGGCATCCATGCGGCTCCCGTCGCCATCGACCTCACCGCCTTGTTGCGCCAGCACCAGCAGATCCGCGGCTCCTATCGCGCGCCGGAACAGGACTGGCCCGAGGTGGTGGCTTTCATGCGCACCCACCAGGACACCTTGCGCCACATGATCACGCACCGCGTGGCTATCGAGCGCGCGCACGAAGGCTTCGCACTGGCCCGCAACCGGCAGGCCACCAAGGTGATGGTGCGGCCGGGCGAGGCGCTCGCGTGACGCACCCGCGCGCCGGCGCTTTCCTGGCCCTGTGGAACGGCATCGCCGCTGCCGGCCTGCAGGCCGAATACGAAACCTGGCACACCTTCGAGCACGTGCCCGAGCGGGTCGGCATGCCGGGCTTCCTGGAGGCGCGGCGTTACCGCGCGGACGCCGCCGGCCAGGCACCGCATTACTTCACCTGCTATTGGCTGGAGCATGCCGGCGCCCTGCAGACGCCGCAGTACCAGGAACTGCTGGACCGGCCCACGCCCTGGTCGTCCCGCATGCGCGGCGTGCTGCGCGACTTCGTGCGGGTGCCGTGCGCGCTTGGCGGTCGCCACGGCAATTCGAACGCGACCCATCTGGTAGCCCTGCATCTCGCGGCGGATGCGGCACGCTTCGCTGCAACGGCGCCGGCGCTGTTGCAGCGGCTGGTGGACGAGGCCGCGATCGTCTGCGCCCAATGGGGCAGCTCGGTCGAGGGCAGCGCGCATCCGCTCGGTGCTGCGCCCGCTGCCGGCGTTGTGGTCCTGCTCGAGGGACTGGACGCTGCAGCGCTGCAGGCGACGGCCCATGGCTTGTTGCGGGACCTGGCGGCCGTGGCTGCGGCCGTTTCCCCGCCCCGCGGCTTCACCCTGTCGACCCAGGTGCGGCAGGACGAATTGCAATTCCCCTTGACGGCGCGCCAACCCGCGCGGCCTGAGCTGTTCCAGCGCTTCACTTCCCCAGGAGACAAACAATGAATCATCCCATCCGGCGCCTGTTCGCCGCCGCATTGGCGGTGCTGCCGCTGCTCGCCGCCGCCCAGGGCGAGGCTTGGCCGAACCGGCCGATCCGCCTGATCGTCGGCTACCCCAGCGGCTCTTCGCCCGACGTCCAGGCGCGGCTGCTGGCCGAGCCGCTCGCCAAGGCCCTGGGCCAGCCGGTGGTGGTGGAGAACAAGCCGGGCGCCGGCGGCAACATCGGCGCCGACCTGACCTCCAAGGCCACCGACAACCACACCATCGGCCTGATCGGCAACGGGCCCTTGACCAGCGCGCGCTTCCTCTACGCCAAGCTGCCCTACGACCCGCAGAAGGACCTGGCGCCGATCGCGCTGGTGGGCGCGGCGCCGCTGGTGTGGGTGGCACCCAAGGCGGATGCGGCCGGCAGCGTGCAGGATTACATCAAGCGCGTGCAAGCTGGTGGCGACAAGCTGAGCTACGGCTCGATCGGCGCCGGCTCGGGCAGCCACCTGGCGATGGAATTGCTGAAAGAGAACCTGGGCATCAACCCCCTGCACGTGCCCTACACCGGCGGCCCGCCCATCCTGAACGCCATGATGGGCGGCCAGGTGCAGATGACGCTGCTGCCCGCCGTGACGGTGATGCCGCTGGTGCAGGCCGGCAAGCTCGCCGCCGTGGCGGTGACCTCGGCCAGGCGCAGCCCGCTGGCGCCGGACCTTCCCTCGATGGAGGAGATCGGCGCGAGGGGGACCAATATCGAGGTCTGGAATGCGGTGATGGCGCCGGCTTCCATGCCCGCGGCGCAGCAGGCGCGGCTGGCGAAGGAACTGGGCAGGATCCTGGAGTCGCGCGAGATCCGGCAGAAGCTGTTCCTGCAGGGCTGGCGCTCGGACGACAGTTCTCCCGCGGCGGTGGCACGTCGCATCAAGAGCGACACCGCGACCTACGGCGAGCTGATCGCGAGGAAGGGCATCCGGCTGGAGTAGCCGCCCGGACAATCGCGTTGCGGTGCCCTGCCGGCAGTCCTGCCTACACCGGCCGAATGTTCAGTTCCCGGAGCACTTCGCCGGTGTGCTCCCCCAGCAGCGGCGGCGCCGACGGCTCCCGCACTGGCGTTCCGCTCATGCGGATCGGTGACGACACCAGCTTCACCGGGCCGGCCTTGGGATGTGCCACCGTGCTGATC
>JAQGMU010000335.1 GCA_028292195.1 Ramlibacter sp.
GATAGTCGCCGCGGCGCTCGCGCTGGATGATGCCCTGATAGATTCGGCCCGACGTGACATTGTCCGACTGGCGGGCGGGGACTCCGGAGAATCGCTCATAATGGCCGAGATCGAGATCGGTTTCGGCGCCGTCGTCGGTGACGTAGACCTCGCCATGCTGATAACGGCGGCGGCGGCGGCGGTGGGGGTGCGGGCGGCGGCGGCATGACCGGCGGCGGCAACACCGCCGGCGGCCCATCCTCGGCCATGGGCTCGGCGACCGGGCGGGGCACGCCCGGCTCGGCCGACGAGAGCCGCATGTTGACGAACACGACGCCGCTGGCCCGGGCCAAGGCGCGCGCCACCGGCGTCCTCGGCCAGCTGCGCCGGCTCCTGAGCGAGCGGGTCGCGGGCTTCGATGCGGGGCAAGGCAGCGGACAACCGTCGCCCGGCCTGATCGACGCGGTCACCGCCCATGCCACCCAGGTGCAGACGCAGGTGCAGACCCGCGTCAACGAAGGCGCGCAGTCGGCCGGCGACATCGTCATCTTCGACGACGCGGCCGTGGCGCAGGTCGCGCTGGACCTGCGCAGCCGCACCCAGGACCTGAAGAACAGGGCCGCCACCCAGAATGAGAAGGCGACCATCGAGATCGTGGCCCTGATGTTCCAGAGCATCCTGGCCGAGGAACGCATTCCGGCCGCGGTGCGCGTCTGGTTCGCGCGCCTGCAGATGCCGGTGCTGCGCGTGGCGCTGGCCGAGCCCGAATTCTTCGGCTCGCTGGAGCACCCGGCGCGCCAGCTGATCGACCGCATGGGTTCCTGCGTGCTGGGCTTCGATTCCGCCGCCATTTCCGGCAGCGAGATGGAAGTCGAGATCAAGCGCATCGTGCAGGTGATCGAGCAGTACCCCGAGACCGGCCGCCGCGTGTTCCAGCTGGTCTACGACGAGTTCCAGAAATTCCTCTCCCGCTTCCTCACCCAGAAGGGGCCGACCCAGAAGCTGGTCAGCATCGCCCAGATGGTGGAGCAGAAGGAGACGATGGCGATCCAGTACACCATCGAGCTGCGCAAGATGCTCAGCGACGTGCCGGTGCGCGAAGAGATCCGCGAGTTCCTGTTCAAGGTCTGGGCCGAGGTGCTGGCCGTGGCCGCCGTCAAGAACGGCCCGCAGAACGAAGAGACGCTGGCGCTGAAGAAGTCGGCTTCCGACCTGGTCTGGGCGGCATCGGCCAAGCCGAACCGCAACGACCGCGCCAAGGTGATCCAGGAACTGCCCGACCTGCTGGCGCGGCTGCGCCGCGGCATGACGCTGCTGGGCGTGCAGGCGGGCGACCAGGAAACCCACATCAAGGTGATCGGCGACACGCTGGCCGACGCCTTCATGTCCAAGACCGAGGCCATCCCGCACGCGCGCATCGAGGAGATGACCAAGCGCCTGGCCAACCTGGAGGACTTCGTCTCGGAAGACGACGCCGGCGAACTGCCGCTGGACCAGGAAAGCATCGAGATGATGCTGGGCATCGACGCCTCGATGATCGAGGTGATCAGCACCGGCGGCTCGCAGCCGGGCGGCGCGATGATGGGCTGGGCCAACGAACTGCAGCTGGGCACCTGGTTCACCCTGGACCACAACGGCCGCATGCACCAGGTGCAGTACGCCTGGGCCAGCGACCGCCGCCAGCTGCACCTGTTCGCCTCGAGCGACGGCCACTGCTACCTGATGCCGGTGCGCCGGCTGGCCGCCTACCTGCAGGCCAGCCTGCTGATCCCGACGGAAGAAGAAGCGCTCACGGTGCGCGCCACGCGGGACGCGCTGGCGAAGCTGGATGCGAATCCGGAGCGCTTGCTGCAATAGCGTGGGGTGACGGTGGGGTTCGCTGCGCGAAACCCACCCTACAAAGAGGCCCCGTGTAGGGTGGGTTGCCGCAGGCACCCCACCGATCCGGTCAATGCGCGACCCGGTCCTCCGTGTCGTCGCACAACTCGTCGAGGATCAGCGCATCCGGCTCATGGCCGAAGCGCCAGTACACCATCAGCACGATGATCTTCAGCGCGTCCAGCGCCACCGGGTCGCCCGCGTCGCCCGGGGCGGCCATGGCGCGATCGAGCACGATCTCGCGCAGGGCCGGCGGCAGCACGCCGGAGCTTTCCAGGAAGTGGATGAAGCCGAGGCACTCGGCGCCCAGGTGGTCCTGTTCGGCCACCGAGTAGACGCGCAGGCTGGCGTCGCTCGGTGCGGGTTTCCATTCGGGGGCGGCCGCGGGCGGCAGGCAGATCGTGGTCTGCGCCGCGACGTTGAGGCCATCCAGCCAGACCAGGGCCTGGTGGATCTCGTCGGGTTCGAAGCCATGGGCGCTGAGCTTGCGTTCGAGCTGGTGAAGCTCGGGGCATGCATCGCCGCGCCAGTAGTTTTCGTAAACAAACACCAGCACTTCAAACATGAACCCCAATATATCCGCAAACCGCGCGCGGTTCGCAATCGTGCATGCAAAGTCTGTTGCGCCCCTGCGTCGTCACGCGGCGGCCAGCCGCTGGAACAACCCGCCCGGCAGGCGCCCGACCTGGCCCGCGAGTTCCAGTTCCAGCAGCTTGGCCTGCAGCTGCGGCGCGGGGATGCCGGTGCGCGCAATCAAGGCGTCGAGGCCCACCGGGTCGTAGCCCATCGCCGCCAGCAGCGGATCTTCCTCGCCCTCCGCCGGCTCATCCTCGTCGGCGCGCGGCGCCGCCGGAACCAGCCGCAGTTCCTCCAGCACGTCCTGCGCGCTTTCGGCCAGCTTCGCGCCCTGGCGCAGCAGTGCGTGGCAGCCCCGAGCCTGCGGCGAATGGATGGAGCCCGGAATGGCGAACACCTCCTTGCCCTGCTCCGCGGCCAGCCGCGCCGTGATCAGGGAGCCCGATTTCAGCGCGGCTTCCACCACCAGCGTGCCCTGCGACAGGCCGGAGATCAGCCGGTTGCGGCGCGGGAAGTTCTCCTGCAGCGGCGGCGTGCCGATCGGGTATTCGCTGAGCAACGCGCCGCGTTCGGCGATGCGGTGGGCCAGCGCCAGGTGCCGGCGCGGGTAGACCCGGTCCAGCCCGGTGCCGACCACGGCGATGGTGGCCATGGCATCGGGCGGGGCGCCGTCCAGTGCGCCTTCGTGGGCGGCGCCGTCGATGCCCAGCGCCAGGCCGGACACGATGGTCAGCCCGTGCTCGGCCAGTGCGCGGGCGAACTGGCGCGCGTTCTGCAGCCCCTGGGCGGTGGGATTGCGGCTGCCGACCATCGCCAGCGCGGTGCGCGCCTCGGTGAGCGGCCGCCCCAGGCGGTACAGCAGCAGCGGTGGATCCTCGATCTGCAGCAGGGCGGCGGGATATTCCGGGTCACCGAGCGTGACGATGGCGCGCTGCGCCGCGTCCTGCTGCAGCCATTGCAGCGTGGTGTCTATGTGCTGTTCGAAGTGGGGCGGCTCGCGCCGCAGCGCCTTGGCGGCGCCCTGCTCCACCACCTGGGTGAGCGTCGCCAGGTCCTGCTCCAGGATGGCGGCCGGCAGCCCGAAGGCCTTGAGCAACTGGCGCGCGGCACGGCTGCCGAGCCCGGGCGCCAGCGTGAGCCGCAGCCAGGCCGCGAGCTCCGCACGCTCCATGGTGGCTCAGGTCAGCGCGGGTTGGCCACCCGGTCGCCCACCTGCACGACGTCGGTGATGTCCAGGATCAGCGCATAGGAGAGGTGCTCGAAGGTGCGGAACACCATCAGCAGGCCGTTGCGCTCGTCCGGCAGCTTGATCTGGGCGCGCTCGCTGCGCTGCGAACGGTCGTCGACCCGGGCGCCGGCCTTCAGGATGGCCAGCACGTGGCCGTTCTCGATGCCTTCCGCCGCCCCCTGGCTGATCACCACCACCTGGCTCTGGCCGGCCAGCTTCACGGCGTTGCCGTAGACCGAGACGATGCTGGCGTCCACCGCTTGCGCCGGCGCCCGCGGCACGTAGCTGGTCATCGGGCGCGGCGGCTCCGGCACCAGCCGGTCGCCCACGCGGATCTCTTCGCGGTTGCGAACGACGTCGACGGTGGCCGGGATGATGGTGGGCACCATCTGGCCCTGGGCGCTTTGCACGTCCTGCACCGACTCGCTGCGCACCAGTTCGGCGGCGCCCAGGTAGTGCGCCTCGTAGCCCAGCACCTGGCCCGTGACCGGGTCCTTCAGGGGGGTGGCGTTGCGGAACAGCCGGTAGGTGTCGATGATGCGCGGGTCGCGCTCCACCAGCGGCGTGCCGTTGCGGCCGCGGGCGTAGGCCCGGTCGCCGGTGCTGATCAGCACCCGGTCTTCCGGCGCCGCCACGATGCGCGGGGCGCGGTCGAGCGCGCCTTCGTCGACGATGATGGCTTCGTTCAGGAAGGGCTCGATCGCCTGCGGCGGCAGCGTCGGGATGCCCAGGTCGGGCAGCGAATTGATGCGGGTGCGCGGCGAGACGCGCACGGTTTCGATCGGCGCGCCTGCCGGCGCCGGCCCCATGCGCAGACGCGCCAGGCCATTGAGCTTTTCCAGCGTCAGCACCTGGCCGGGGTAGATGCGGTGCGGGTTGCGCACCTGTTCCTTGTTCATGCCCCAGAGCTCGGGCCAGCGCCACGGGCTCTTGAGGAACAGGCCGGAGATGCCCCAGAGCGTGTCCCCGCGCTTGACGGTGTACGTGTCCGGTGCGTTGGGCGCCAGCTCGGAAAGCGGAATGCCGCTCACCTCCACCATCTCGGCGATGGCGCGCTGGGCGGGCGTGATGGGGAAGTTCTGGGCCTGGACCGGGCCCGACAGGGCCAGGGCACATGCCGCCACGACCGCGGCCCATGCCGCTCCTGCTCCCGTTGTCACGCCAAAAGCTGCCTTGGTTGGAACCATCTCGTTTTCGTCCGCTCTTGACAAGTTACTGGCGATTCTGGGCTCAAGCCCTTGATTAGGCAATGTTTATTGCCCTTGTGGGCAGCTCGCAACGGCAAAAGTGGCGAAAATAGCGACAACGCCCCTTCGGACCCGGCACCATGGCCCTTCTTCCCATCCTCGTCTATCCCGATCCGCGCCTGCACACCGCGGCCAAGCCCGTGCAGGCCGTCGACGCGCGCATCCGCGCCCTCGTCGCCGACTTGCTGGAAACCATGTACGAGGCCAACGGCATCGGCCTGGCCGCCACCCAGGTGGACGTGCACGAGCGGGTGATCGTCATCGACATCTCGGAGGAGCGCAACGAACCGCTGGTGCTGGTCAACCCCGAGATCACCTGGGCCAGCGACGAGAAGCAGATCGGCGACGAGGGCTGCCTGTCGGTGCCCGGCATCTACGACGGCGTCGAGCGTTCCAGCGCCATCCGCGTCCGTGCGCTCGACCAGCAGGGCCAGTCGCGCGAGCTTGCGGCCGAGGGCCTGCTGGACGTGTGCATCCATCACGAGATGGATCACCTGCGCGGCAAGGTTTTCGTCGAGTACCTGTCGCCGTTGAAACGCAACCGCATCAAGAGCAAGATGCTCAAGGCCCGCCGCGAGACCGAGCGGGCCGACTGAAGGAAGCTAGCCATGCGACTCTACGCATTGATGGCGCCGGCGCTGCTGCTCGCGGCCTGCGCGGGCCCCTGGAACAGCACGAACATCGCCCCCGGCACGCCGCGGGAACAGGTGCTCGCGCAATCCGGCCCGCCCACCCGCGTGGTGCCGCTGGCAGGCGGCGGCCAGCGCCTGCAGTACTCGCTGCAGCCCCTGGGCCGCGAGGCCTACATGGTGGATCTCGACGCATCGGGCCGCGTGGTCGGCGCCTATCAGGCACTGACCGAGGCGAATTTCAACCGCATCGAGCCCGGCAAGTGGACCGTCGCCGACGTCGAGCGTGAGTTCGGTCCGCCGGCCATGGTGGACGGCGTTGCCAGCTGGAACGGCCCGATCCTGACCTATCGCTGGCGCGACCTGAGCCGCAGCGACATGTTCTATTGGGTGTACCTCGACCCGCAAGGCGTGGTGCAGCGCGCGCACCCCGGCATGGAGTTCCTCAACGCTCCCAACGACCGACGCCACTGATGCGGGTTGTTTTCGCCGGCACGCCGGAGTTCGCCCGCGTTGCCCTGGAGCGGCTGCACGCCGCCGGCTTCACCCTGCCCCTGGTGCTGACGCAGCCGGACCGCCCGGCCGGTCGCGGCATGAAGCTGCAGCCTTCGCCGGTCAAGCAGTTCGCCGGCGCCATCGGCAGCGCGGTCGCCCAGCCGCGCAGCCTGCGCCTGGACGGCAAGTACCCGGAGGACGCCGCCAGCGCCCGCGCCGCGCTGCAGGCGGCGCGGGCCGACCTGATGGTGGTGGCGGCCTACGGCCTGATCCTGCCGCAGTGGGTGCTGGACACCCCGCGCCTGGGCTGCCTCAACATCCATGCCTCGCTGCTGCCCCGCTGGCGTGGCGCCGCGCCTATCCACCGCGCCATCGAGGCCGGTGACGCCGAGACCGGCGTCACCATCATGCAGATGGATGCCGGGCTCGACACCGGCGACATGCTGCTGGAAGAGCGGGTCGCCATCGCGCCCGGCGACACCACCGGCAGCCTGCACGACAAGCTGGCCGCGCTCGGCGGCCGCATGA
Source organism: Ramlibacter sp. (assembly GCA_028292195.1). Lineage (GTDB taxonomy): Bacteria > Pseudomonadota > Gammaproteobacteria > Burkholderiales > Burkholderiaceae_C > Ramlibacter. The sequence goes on from JAQGMU010000335.1 coordinate 6,561, forward strand.
TCGTCGAGGCGCTGGAGCTGGCGGCCTGCGGCGGCCTGCGGCCCCGCAAGCAACCGGCCGAAGGCGTCACCTACGCCCACAAGATCGAGAAAGCCGAAGCGGCGATCGACTGGTCGCAGCCGGCCGAGGTGATCGCGCGCCGCATTCGCGCCTTCGATCCTTTCCCCGGTGCCAGCGGGCAGCTGGCCGGCGAGACGGTGAAGGCCTGGGCGGCGCGCCCGCTGATGGACGCACGCAGCGGCAAGCTGCCCGGCACCATCGTCGCGCTCGGCGACCACGGCATCGTCGTCGCCTGCGCAGAGGGCAGCCTGGAAATCACCGAACTGCAGCGGCCCGGCGGCAAGCGCCTGCCCGCCGCCGACTTCCTGCGCGGCTTTCCGCTGCAACCGGGCCAGCGCTTCGAGCCCGCCTGATGTTCTTCCTGCGATCCGTCAACCGGCATCCGGAGTTCCGCGAAGGCATGCGCGCTATGGCCGGCGTGGTGCCGGGCATCGCCGCCTGGGGCCTGATGACCGGCGTGGCGATGGTCAAGTCGGGCATGAGCGTCCCCGAGTCGGTGGCGATGACGCTGCTGGTCTACGCCGGCAGCTCGCAGCTGGCGGCCATCCCCCTCATCATGGCCGGCGCGCCGGCCTGGGTGATCTGGGCCACCGGCTTCTGCGTCAACCTGCGCTTCGTGGTGTTCAGCCTGCACCTGCGCAACTACCTGATGCACATGCCCCGCTGGCGCCGGCTGGTCAACGGCTTCCTCACGGCCGACATGTCCTATGCGCTGTTCACGCGCCGCTTCCCGGAGCCGGCGACGGACGCCGAAGGCCGCTCGGCGCAGGAGTCCTTCCTGGCGGGCAACTACTTCCTCACCTGGGGCGGCTGGTGCGCCGCCAGCCTGCTGGGCATCGCGCTCGGGAACTGGATCCCCAGCAGCTGGGGCCTGGGCTTCGCCGGCGTGCTGTGCCTGGTCGGCGTCCTGTGTTCGCTGGCCAACACGCCGCTGCGCGTGCTGGCCGCCGCGATCTCCGGCGCCGCCGCCGTCATTGCCTATTCGCTGCCGCTCAAGCTGAACATCGTGGCGGCGATCACGGTGGCGGTGCTGGCCTGTTTCTGGCTGGAGGGCCGCCTGCCGAAGCCGCCGCGGGAGCAAACGGCATGAGGGGCGTGACCGACGGCTGGACGATGCTGGTGATCCTGGGCCTGGCCTGCGTCACCGTGCTGGCGCGCTGCTTCTTCTTCATCCTCGACCGGCCCTGGCCGCTGCCCGGCTGGACCCAGCGCGCCCTCCACTACGCGCCGGTGGCGGCGCTGGCCGGCGTGGTGGTGCCGGAAATCGTGATGACCAATGGGCACCTCGTCGCCAGCTGGCAGGACGCCCGCCTGTTCGCGGGGCTGGCCGGGGCGGGGCTTTATTTCTGGCGCCGCAGCGTGCTGCTGACCATGCTCGGGGGCATGGCGGTCTATCTGCCGCTGCATCTGGGACTGGGGTGGTGATGGTGGGGTCGCCTGCGGCGAACCCACCCTACAAATCGGGAAAACTGTTGGCCGTCCTTGGACCAAAGAACCCCGCCGCTGTGCAGCTTCCTAGAATGTAGGGTCCCGCTCCACCGAACCGATTGCGTCCATGAAAGTCCTGCGTTTCTCCGATCTGTGCGAACAAGGCCTGGCCCGCGGCCGCCGCGTCTTCATCCGGGCCGACCTCAACGTGCCGCAGGACGATGCCGGCAACATCACCGAGGACACCCGCATCCGCGCCTCGGTGCCCTGCATCCAGCTGGCGCTGGCCGGCGGCGCGGCGGTGATGGTCACCTCGCACCTGGGCCGCCCCACTGAAGGTGTGTTCCGGCCCGAGGATTCGCTGGCGCCGGTGGCCCAGCGCCTGTCCGAACTGCTGGGCCGGCCGATCCCGCTGAAGCAGGACTGGGTCGACGGCGTCGACGTCCAGCCGGGCGAGGTGGTGCTGCTGGAAAACTGCCGCCTGAACAAGGGCGAGAAGAAGAACGACGAAGCGCTCGCCCGCAAGCTGGCCGAGCTGACCGACATCTATGTGAACGACGCCTTCGGCACGGCACACCGTGCGGAAGCCACCACCTACGGCATCGCGCAGTACGCCAAGATCGCTTCGGCCGGCCCGCTGCTGGCGGCCGAGATCGACGCCATCACCAAGGCGCTGGCCCACCCGGCGCGTCCGCTGGTGGCGATCGTGGCCGGCTCCAAGGTCAGCACCAAGCTCACCATCCTCAAGAGCCTGGCCGAGAAGGTCGACCAGCTGATCGTCGGCGGCGGCATCGCCAACACCTTCATGCTGGCCGCGGGCCTGTCGATCGGCAAGTCGCTGGCCGAGCCCGACCTGCTGGACCAGGCCACGGCGGTGATCGAGGCCATGCGCGCGCGCGGGGCCGCGGTGCCGATCCCGGTCGACGTGGTGACGGCCAAGACCTTCGCGGCCGATGCGCCGGCCACCGTCAAGGCCGCCGATGCGGTGGCCGAGGACGACCTGATCCTGGACATCGGCCCCAAGACCGCCGAACTGCTGGCCGCGCAACTGCGCGAGGCCGGCACCAACGACTGGAACGGCCCGGTGGGCGAGTTCGAGTT